>DASXFK010000067.1:0-2231 GCA_036489635.1 Rhizomicrobium sp.
ATCGTGAAAGCGCTGAAGCTGAGGCTTTTGCCGGAAGAGAAGAAGGCGATCGAGCGGCGCGGAACGACGAACGCCGAAGCCTACAATCTCTATCTGATGGCGCGGCAGAATTATGTGATCGGCAACGAAGGCTATTCCAACCGCGCCGAAGCCATCGTGCGCCTGTGCAAGCGCGCCACCGAAATCGATCCCAATTACGCGCAAGCCTGGGCGCTGATGGCGCTGGGGCAGATGATTTTGTATTTCACCCATGGCGTCAGAACCGACAACGGCTTGGCTGCCGCCGAGCATTCGCTCGCTCTGGATCCAGATCTGCCCGAAGCCCATGCGATCAAGGCGCGGATATTGTCGGATCTGGGCCGCACCGAGGAAGCTTTCGCGGAAATCGCCGTCGCGCTCGGACTCGATCCGGAATCCTATGAAGTGAACAAGTCGGCCGCGCGGTTGAACTTCCGCCAGCGCGCGATCGAGGACGCGGCGCGCTATTTCGAAAAAGCGACCGCGCTCATGGAAACCGATTTCAATTCGCCGCTCATGCTGATGACGTGCTATCGCGCGATTGGAAATTCCGCGGACACGCTGCGCGTCGCGCGCATCGCGCTCAGCCGCGCTGAAAAAACGCTGGCCCAGGATCAGAACAACGGCGCCGCCGTCGCCAGTGGCGCGGATGCGCTCGCGGCACTCGGGGAACGCGAGCGGGCGAGGGAATGGATCAATCGTGCGTTGCTGATCGATCCGGACAACATGAATATGCGTTACAATTTCGCCTGCACGATGGTGACACAGGTAAAGGACTTCGACATGGCGCTGGAGATGCTCGGCCCCGTCTTTGCCAAATGGAATGTCGGTTTCATCAAACATGCCAAGGCCGATCCCGACCTCGACACCATCCGCGACGATCCCCGCTTCAAGGCCATGCTCGCCGCCGCCGAAGCGCGCGTGGCGAAAGAGGCGGAAAACGAGGCGTCAGCCTGATTACGCCTCGGATAAATCCCTGATTCCCGTCCTTTCTTGACTTCTTGTTCGCTTTATGTTCTAATGCCCGCATGAACAGAATCGATCAAGCGGCCACGATTGCGGAAAAGAAGACCGGGAGGGGGTACCCCCCTCCAATTTCCGAGGAACAATTCATGGTGGCGGCGATGACCGCCGCCCCTAAACGTGGACGCGGCGCGCCCAAGGGCAATCGCAATGCCTTCCGGCATGGGCTGTATTCGGGCGAAACCCTGGCGCGTCACGCCGGGAACAGGGCGCTGCGAAAGCGCGTCCGGTTCCTGATCGTTCGCCTCGATATGGTGGCGACGGCGCGCCGGGCGCTTCTGCGCAAGCTGGGCGCCCCAGCGGTGAAAAATCGCTGCGAACGCGATTTCAAAGATCACGATCCTGCGGTTTGGCGGGACGCGGGTGCAATATCTGGGTGGGCCTTGAAAGGGCGCGGTCCGCCCGGCTATCTCACGGCCCGCTTTCGCGAAAGACAGCACCCATGGCCGGCCATAGTCAGTTCAAGAACATCATGCACCGCAAGGGGCGCGTGGATTCGGTGCGCTCCAAGCTGTTCTCCAAACTGGCGCGCGAAATCTTCGTCAGCGCCAAGATGGGCATGCCCGATCCGGCGCACAATCCGCGCCTGCGCGCCGCCATCATCGCGGCCAAGCAGCTCTCGATGCCGAAGGACAACATCCAGCGCGCCATCGACAAGGCGACCGGCGCCGGCGCGGAGAATATCGAGGAAGTGCGCTACGAGGGTTATGGCCCGGGCGGTGTCGCGTTGATCGTGGAAACGCAAACCGACAACCGCAACCGCACCGGCAGCGACATCCGCTCGACGTTCTCCAAATACGGCGGCGCGCTGGGCGAGCCGAACTCCGTGATCTTCATGTTCGACCGCGTCGGCGTGATCGCTTATCCGAAAGCCAAAGGCAGCGACGACGCGATGCTGGAAACCGCCATCGATGCGGGCGCCGACGAAGTGGTGTCGAGCGAGGAGAGCCACGAATTCATCACCGCACTGGAGAGCTATGGCACGGTGCGCGACGCGCTGGAAAACAAGCTTGGCGAACCTTCGGCGGCGAAGATCGAATGGCGCTCCAAGACACTGACGCCGGTGAGCGACGAGAACGGCGAAACGCTGATCAAGCTTCTCGAAATCCTCGACGACCACGACGACGTGCAGACCATCTACGGCAATTACGAACTCTCCGACGCGCTGATGGCGAAGCTCGGCTAATTCT
>DASXFK010000109.1:0-12448 GCA_036489635.1 Rhizomicrobium sp.
TCGCGATCTTCCGGCTTGCGGAGGAAATCGCCCACGATGCGCGTCATCGGCGTCATCACATAATTGTCGAAAAAGCGGTCGAGGAAGCGAACCTCCAGCGCCGCGTCGCCATCCGGAATGAACTGCGTTTTGCCGGGATAATGCCGATCGAGATATTCGATGATGACACTGCTCTCGATGAGCGTCTGACCGTTGTCCGCCAGCACCGGAAATTTCTTGTGCGGCCACAGGTCGGAAAGCTCCGCATAATGCTGCGGCTGCGTCAGCGTGCGATCCTCGAACGCCGTCCCGTTCTCATAAAGCGCGATCAGCACCTTCCAGCTATAAGAGGAGAAGGGATGTCCGTAGAGTTTCATGGCGGCCTCCGATGAGTGCGGAGAAGGGCCAAAAAAGGCTGGACTATCAATAGGCTTGACATTTGTTCCCTATTCGTTCTAGCATTTTCCCATGCAGACGAACCTTCCCTTCGGTCAGACCGCTGACCTCAAAACCATCCAGAACCGCCTCCGGGCGGTTTTTCGTCCCCAACCCGATGGCGCGCGCAAACCGCCGCTGCACCAGTTCATCCGCAGTTTCCTCGGCGGCTGGGGCTGGCCTTCCGACCGCGCCTTCACGCGGCTGCTGAACCGCTTCCCAAAACTGGAAGCGCTGGCGGACGCGGAAGCGGACGAGATCGCGCCGCTGCTCGACGGCGTGACCGCGCCCCGCGAGAAAGCGCAGAACCTGCCCGGCGCGCTGCGCCAGATTCGCGCCCGCGCCGGATCGCTCGATCTGGAATTTCTGGGCGGGCTCGATGTTGCCATCGCGCTGCGCTGGCTGGAGCAGATCCATGGCGCGGGGCGCAAAGTCGCCGCTGCCACGCTCAATTTCAGCACGCTCAGGAAGCGCGCCTTCGTGGCGGATACCAACAGCATCCGCGTTCTGCGCCGCTTCGGCTTCGTGCGCGCGGGCGCCACCACCGAAGATGTCTATGACGCGGTGATGGCTTCTGCCGACGGCATGAGCGCCGACGATCTGTATCAACTGCACTGGCGTCTGAAGAAGCTAGGCCAGACCACCTGCAAGCAGGCGAACGCGCTGTGCCGCCTCTGTCCGCTCGCCGACATCTGCATGAAGCGCATCGAGATCGATCCGCTCCACGGCCGTGCAGCGTGAGCGCCGGTTATGAGCGGCGGCTCCGAAAAGATTGCAGCACTGCGCGCAACATTGGCGCAAGCGGGATTGGAGAGCCTCGTCGCCAATCCCCACATTCCTTTAGGCTTTGCGCCGGCGGACACGGAACTGAAAGGCGGTCTCCAGCGCGGGACGCTCCACGAGATTTTCGCCGCGTCGGGCCATGAAGCCTCCGCCACCGGATTCGCCGCAGGGCTCGCGTGGCGCGTCGCCGGCAAAAAGAAGATTCTCTGGATCCGGCAGGATTATTCCGCGCTGGAATTCGGCGAACTTTCCGCCACCGGGTTTCTGGAGCTTGGCCTCGATCCCTCGCGCATCCTGCTGCTCTGCACCGCACGCGCCGACGATGCAATCAAGGGCGCATCCGACGCGCTGACGTGTGCGGCGCTCGGCGCGGTGGTGATCGAGATTCCCGGCGCACCGAAGATTCTCGATCTCGTCACCAGCCGCCGTCTCACGCTGGCCTGTTCACAGAGCAACGTGCCGGCGTTCCTCTTGCGCTTTGGCGCCAAGCCTGAGGCCAGCACCGCGGAGACCCGCTGGGTCATCCGCGCGCGCGCCTCACCGATCAACGAAGAAGAAGACTGGGGCCAACCGGTTTTCGAAACAGAGCTCGTGCGCAACCGGCACGGACGAACGGGTCAATGGGTCATGGAGTGGGATTGTGAGACTGGTTTCTTCGGGGAACCACATCGCGGCAAACCGGCGCATCGTCTCGCTGTGGTTTCCGCGGCTGGCGACCGACAGGCTGCAGCGGCGCTGGAACAAAGCCGCTTCATCTGAACCGGAAAAGGAAGCGCCGCCGCTCGTCACCGTGACGAAGGTGAAAAGCGCGCTGGTCATTTCCGGGCTTGATCGCAAGGCCAGTGGCGTGGGCCTCGAAGTCGGCCAGCCGCTCGCCAACGCGCGCGCCATGCTGCCCGAAGTGAAAGCGATGGCGGCGAACGAGAGCGGCGATCACGCGCTGCTGAACCGCATCGCCGATTGGAGCGAACGCTTCACACCCTTTGTGGCGCTCGATCCGCCACGCGCCTTGCTGCTCGATGTCAGCGGCTGCACGCACCTGTTCGGCGGCGAACGCAAACTGCTCGACCGCATTCTTGCGGCTTTGCGCAAACAGGATTTCGCCGTGCGTGGCGCGCTGGCCGCAACCGCGATGTGCGCCCGCGCCTGCTCGCGCTATCGCGATGGGCTGGTGGTGCCACAAGGCGAAGAAGACAAAGCCATCGCCAAGCTGCCCATCGACGCGCTTTATCTCGACGCCGTGACCACGCACGCGTTCCGCCGCGCGGGATTGAAGACCATCGGTCAGGTCGCCGATCGCGGCCGCGCCGAACTCACCGCGCGCTTCGGCGCCGCGATGGTGTTCACCTTGGAGCACGCGTTGGGCAAAGCGGAGAGGCCGATCACGCCGCGCGCACCGCTCCCCGATTACAGCGCCGAACGAAACTTCGCCGAGCCGGTCGCCACCGAAGCGGTGATCCACGACACGCTGATCTCGCTGGCGCAAACCTTGTGCGAAGCGTTGGAGAACCGCAGCGAAGGCGCGCGGCGCCTGGAAGCCGCCTTCTTCCGCGCCGATGGCGCCGTGAACCGCATCGCCATCGAAACCGGCTCGCCCACGCGCGACGCCAGGATCGTGGGCCGCCTGTTCCGCGAGAAACTCGATGCGCTCGCCGATCCGCTCGATCCCGGATTCGGGTTCGACCTCATCCGTCTCGCCGCCAGCCATACACAACGTTGCGAAGCCCAGGCCGCCGATTTCAGCGCCGATCTCAACGAAGAACGCGAGATCCGCTTTTTGGTGGATCGCCTCGCCGCCCGCTTTGGCCCGCACCGCATCCTCGCCTTTCATGCGAACGACACTCACATCCCCGAAGCGGCAGGCTTGGCGCTCCCCGCGCAAGAGATGCGCGGCGAAAAAACAACCTGGCACAAAATCCGCCAACCCCATCGCGCTCCCCGCCGCCCGCTGCGGATGTTCGCGAAACCGGAACCAGCCAGTTACCTGAAAGAAGTCTCCCACCCTTCCAGTCTGCGATTGCGCTGGCGGCAAACCACGCAGCCGGTGATCCACATGGAAGGTCCCGAGCGCATTGCCATGGAATGGTGGCGTCACGTTGCCCCGGAACCGACGCGCGATTACTTCCGCGTCGAAACGCGCGATGGCAGACGCTTCTGGTCTTATTGCAACGGCGTTTTCGACCGCGATCTGAAGCTCGTTCAACTGCCGCACTGGCTGATCCACGGAACATTCGCATGAGTGTCCATTTTGCCGAGGTCGGCGTTACAACGAATTTTTCGTTCCTGCGCGGCGCTTCGTATCCAAAAGAATTCGCGGCACAAGCCACGTCTCTTGGTTATCACGCCATCGGCATCGCGGATCGCAACACACTGGCCGGCGTGGTGCGCATGTATGACGCGTTCCAGCAGATCAAAGAGCAAACCAATGGTCCGGTCCCGAAGCTCCTGATCGGCAGCCGGCTGGTCTTCGTCGATGGAACGCCGGACATCCTCGCCTATCCCGCCGATCGGGCGGCTTATGGTCGCCTTTGCCGCCTGTTGAGCGCGGGAAAATTGCGCGCGCCGAAAGGCGAATGCTTCCTCACGCTCGACGATCTTCTCAAATGGCAGGAAGGGTTGCTGCTGGTCGTCATGCCCGCACGGCCAGATCGCCTTGCATTACAAGGTGTGCCGACAGAAAGATTCTGGAACGTCGATCTGGCAAACGACACCGATGATGTGGGTGCGATTTCTTCGGAGAAATATGAAAGCAACATCAAAGCCGCGCCCGAAGAAATCGGGATACTTCTGAAACGTCTGTCGTTTGTAGCGCCACATCGCGTGTGGCTCGGCATCTTCCGCCATTTTCACAGCGATGACAGTCAATGGCTCAAAGCATGGCGCGACGTATCGGCGGCGATCGGCGTCCCGCTGCTCGCGACGAATGACGCGCTTTATCACAAGCCAGAGCGCCGCGAATTGCAGGACGTCGTCACGTGTATCCGCGAGGGCGTGACGCTCGCCGAAGCAGGTCGCTTGCTGGAAATCAACGCCGAGCGATTCCTGAAAGAGCCGGAAAATCTATCGGCTTTGTTTCCGGAAATTGCAATTTCACAAACCGTGCGGTTCGCGGATCGCATCTCTTTTTCGCTCGAGCAACTCAAATACAATTATCCCCACGAGCCTGTGCCGCCGGGGAAAACGGCGCAGCAACACCTGGAAGATCTTTCGTGGGCGGGCGCGGATTGGCGCTATGACGGCGTTGTTCCCGACGATGTGCGTGCGATACTCAACAAGGAACTGGCGCTTATCCGAAAACTGGAAATCGCAGAATACTTTCTCACCGTGCACGATATCGTGAAATTCGCGCGCGAAGGCGAGAAGGAAGAAGGCAAAGCAAAAACGATCCTCTGTCAGGGCCGCGGATCGGCCGCGAATTCGGCCGTCTGTTATATGCTGGGCATCACTTCCATCGATCCTGTACAGATGGGCCTGCTGTTCGAGCGCTTCGTCAGCGAGGAGCGCAAGGAACCGCCGGACATCGACGTCGACTTCGAGCACGAGCGGCGCGAGGAAGTTATCCAATATATCTATAAGCGCTATGGCCATCACCGCGCGGCGCTGGCGGCGACCGTCATTCACTACCGCCCGCGAAGCGCCATTCGCGAAGTGGCGAAAGTATTCGGACTCACCGAAGACATCGCCACCGATCTCGCCAGCGGCGTATGGGGAAGCTGGGGCAGCAATCTCAGCAAGCAGCAGGTCGAGCAAGGCAAGCTCAACCCTTTCAACCTCACCATCGCGCGCGCGGTGAAGGTCGCGAACGATCTGATCGGCTTTCCGCGCCATCTGTCGCAGCATGTCGGCGGCTTCGTGCTGACCGACGATCGGCTGGACGAATGCGTGCCCATCGCGCCCGCGACAATGGAAAATCGCCACTTCATCGAATGGGACAAGGACGACATCGATTCCGTGCGCATGATGAAGGTCGATGTGCTGGGCCTGGGCATGCTCACCTGCATCCGTAAGGCGTTCGATCTGATCAAGACTCATGAAGGCCGTTCACTCGACTTGAACATGCAAGCCAACGACCCCGTCGTATATGCGATGCTGCAGAAGGCCGATGCCATCGGCGTGTTTCAAGTGGAGAGCCGCGCGCAGATGAGCATGCTGCCGCGGCTGAAGCCGGAAAGATTTTACGACCTCGTGATCGAGGTCGCGATCGTTCGTCCCGGCCCCATCCAGGGCGGCATGGTGCATCCTTATCTTCGCCGTCGCGCGGGCGAGGAAAAAATCGATTACCCGTCGCCAAAGGATGGCAAACCGGACGAATTGCTTCCCGTTCTGGGCAAAACACTCGGCATTCCTTTGTTCCAGGAACAAGCGATGAGGCTTGCAATGGTCGCAGCGAAATTCGAGCCGCATGAAGCCAATGGGCTTCGCCGCGCCATGGCGACATTCCGCAATCTCGGCACCATCGACAATTTTCGCGACAGGTTCGTGGGCCGCATGGTGGAGCGCGGCTATGAACGGGATTTCGCCGAGCGTTGTTTCAAGCAGATCGAAGGCTTCGGCTCCTACGGCTTTCCCGAAAGCCATGCCGCGAGTTTCGCGCTGCTGGTCTATGTTTCCGCCTATCTAAAGAAATATCACCCTGCCGCATTCGCCTGCGCATTGCTCAACTCACAGCCGATGGGCTTTTACGCACCGGCAGAGATTGTACGCGATGCGCGCGATCACGATGTAGAAGTGCGTCATGTCGATGTGAATGCCAGCGAGTGGGACAATCTGCTTGAACCCGATGGCAAGGGCAGGTGGGCGTTGCGGTTGGGCTTCCGCCAAGTCGATGGCTTCAGCGAGAAATGGACAAAGGCTCTTATCGGTTCGCGCGGGAATCGCTATAGCGGCGTCGAAAGCCTCGCACGCAAGACACGCCTGCCCAAACGCGCGATGATCATTCTGGCGGAAGCAGACTGTTTTCAATCGCTGGAGAAAGATCGCCGCGAGATTTTGTGGGAAGTGCGGCGTCTTGCTGACGATGCGGCATTGCCCCTGTTCGCAGCGCAATTCGTCGAAGAGCAGCCGGAAGAAATCGTGGAAACGCTACCGGCAATGCCGCTCAGCGAGCATGTGCTGGCGGATTATCAGATGCTGCGGTTCTCGTTGCGCGAGCATCTGATGTATTTTCTGCGTGCGCCGTTCACCGCCGAAGGCGTGAAGAGCTGCCATTATGTTTCGGGTTCCAAGAAGGAACATGGCGTCGCGGTCTCCGACAATGACGAGCAAGTCAGTTGCGCCGGCATCGTGCTCACCCGGCAGATGCCGGGGGACGCGGGCGTCGTGTTCATCACACTCAGCGATGAGACCGGCGTCGCCAATGTGGTGGTGTGGCCCGCGCTGGTGGAGGAATTCCGCCGCGAGATCATGGGGGCGCGGCTGCTGCTCGTCGAAGGCAAGGTTCAGCGCAGCAAGGACGATGTGGTGCATCTCGTCGCCGAGCGCATTATCGACCGCACGGCGGAGCTCGACCGGCTATCGGAAGATCATCAGGAGAAAGCGCCGTCGTTCCGCTCGCAGGCAGCGCGCCACAGCCATCGGCACCCGCGCAACGAGCGCGTGGTGCCGAAGTCCAGGGATTTCCACTAAATTATGCGGCCTGGCGCAATCCGCTGCGCGAAACCTTGCGAACCAGATGCGAAGCCAGGCGCGGCGCGGCAAATTCCGAACCCACCATGAAGCGCATCAGCGGGCCGAACGTCTCCATCGCCGTGAGGCCCGTGGCGTAAAGGCCCGACACCGCGGTCTCGAAACTGTCCGACACTTCGGGCGATCCGCCATTGGGCGCGATCGCGTCGCGCAGGCCGGTGCTCAGGAACGGCACCTTGCCCATGTCGACGCGATAGCCTGTCGCCGCGACAATGTGATCGAAGCCCAGCGTCTCTTCCTGGCCGTTCGCATCCGCCAAGGTGAGCGCCACGCGGCCATCCTTCGCTTGCGCCTTCGCCAGCGCGCAGCCAAGCGACACCGGCATGCGGCCTTCGACATGTTCGCGCATGAACCAGCCGGCTGCGGGGTGCATGTGGCTGGCGATCACGCGGTCTTTCAGATGGCGCGGCAGACGATAGAACAGCAGCGGCGCTTCCGCGCTGATGAACGAACCCCAGCCGCGGCCGATGGTCGTGGAGGGATGGCGCAACCAGTCGATCAGCTTTTCGCTCGGATCCGGGTTGCTGGTGTAGCTCAGCTTCGGCGCGCGCGCGATCAGGCGTACCGATGCGCCGGCATCCTGCAGCGCATGGGCGGTGTCGATGGCGGACGATCCGCTGCCGACAATCGCGACCTCGCGGCCTTTGAACTGGCTGACATCGCGATGTTCGTAGGTGTGCGACACGGACGCCGAAGGAAGCTGCGCCAGAACATCCGGCGTATAGGCGAACCAGGTGACGCCAACGGCCATCACCACATTGCGGGCGAAGACAAACTCGCCGCTGTCGAGAGTGAGCATGAAGTGATCGCTGGCGCGTTCCAGCCCCGTCACCATCCCCTCCTCGACGTTCGGCACGAAGCGCGCGCGGAAATGCGCGGTGTAAGCCAGATAATCGGCGAGCTGGACCGGGATGCCCTGATCGGCAAACGGGATGCCGTGCTTGGCGAAGAAATTCTCGATTCGGGAATCGCGCGCGGGCGAGGAGAGACTGGAGGCAAAGCCCTCGGACTTCAGCGTCATGCCCTTGGGCATGTGCGCATTCCACGTATCCATTGGCTTTCCAAAGATGCGATAGTTCACACCTCGGGCGCCCAAATGGGCTGCCACCGAAAGTCCATAAGGACCTGCACCGATAATTGCGACGTCGATCAGTTGTTTCATCTTGGTTCTCACCGTTTCAGAATGGGGCAAACGTCCCAAAACGATCCTACAAACGCCCTGGATCGGAAGGCTCTGCGCCGGAAGCTTCCAAATTCGTGCCAGGAATGGGATTTGCACGGCCTCAAGCGCGGGAATGCGGAGCCCGCAGGAATGACACACAAGGTTTTGCTCTCGGCCACGGTCGGTTGGCCGTCTGTCGCCCGATATGCCGGCGGTTTTGCCGCCGCCGGTTGCCAGGTTCATGCCCTCTCGCCGGCCGGCGCGCCGGTGTGCGTGAGCCGCTATGTGACGCGGCATCATCGTTATCGTGCGTTCGGCAGCTCGCTGGCCAAGGCGATTGCGGATGCCCAGCCGGATCTCATCGTCGCCTGCGACGATCGCGCGGTCGCACAAATGCTGGCGCTGTACCGCGAATCGAAGCCCGGTTCGGCTGTTGCCCAGATCATCGCGCGCTCGCTCGGCACGCCGGAGAACTACGGGCGCGTCGTCTCGCGCTACGGCTCATTGTCGGAGTTGCGCGAACTCGGCGTGCGCGTGCCAGATACTTTTCCCGCCAACAGCGAAGCCGAACTCGAAGCGGCGCTGGCGAATACGGGCTTTCCCGCGGTGCTGAAATCCGATGGAAGCTGGGGCGGCGAGGGCGTGATCGTCGCGCGCAATCGCGAAGACGCGCGCGCCGCCTTCCACAAACTCTCCACGCCACCCTCACGCTTGCGCAGCCTGGTGCGCGCGGCACGGCGCAAGGATGCGCATCATCTGCTCGCGGCTTTCGCGCCGCAGAGCCATTCGATTTGCGTCCAGCAATTCATTGCCGGCAAAGCCGCAAACAGCGCGTTCGCGGCGTGGAACGGCGAAGTGGTCGGCACCGTCTATTACGATGTGCTGATGGCCGACGCGCTGATCGGGCCGCCCAACGTCATCCGCCGGACCGATTGCCCGCAGATCGACCGCGCGTCGCATCTGGTGGCCAAGCGCTTCGGACTTTCCGGCCTGCACGGCATCGACTTCATCCGCGATGACAGCGGCACGGCCTACGCCATCGAAATCAATCCGCGCGCCACGCAAGGCGGCACGCTGGCCTTCGGGCCCGGGCACGATCTACCGGCGGCGCTGGTGTCCGCAGCATTTTCGGCCGCGGCGACCATGCGCGATGCCATCGCCAACGACGTGGTCACGCTTTTTCCGCGCGAGTGGCGCCGCGATCCGGACAGCAATTGGTTGAAGAGCGGCCATCACGACGTTCCCTGGGACGATCCCGCCGTGTTGATGGCGACGATGGGAAAAACGCCGTTGCCGAACAAAGCCGCTATCGCGCGCGCCATCGCGCAAAGATCGCTGTCCGCGCTTGTGGCGCAATAGCCGTTCTGGCCTGGCGCGCGGCCATCGCAGCCAGCATTGCGCGTCCACGCCCAGCGCCTGAACGCCGGAACATTCCGTTGCGGCTCCGAGGGCGCCGGAATGTTCGCTTTCCAGCCGGCGTCGCAGACGTCCCGCCATGATTTTGCCTCCGAATGCCGCTTGAATTGACCACAGAGAGCGCCCGCCCTAAACCGCAAGCCATGTCCCTCGATCCCGTTTCGCTGGCGCAGGCATTGATCCGCCGGCCTTCTGTGACGCCCGCCGATGCCGGCGCGCTGGACATTGTGGAGGCGGCGCTGAAGCCGCTCGGATTCGATTGCCACCGTTTGCGATTGCAGGCGCCGGGTTCGGATGCCGTGGAAAATCTCTACGCGCGGCTCGGTATCGACGAGCCGAATTTCTGCTTCGCCGGACATACCGATGTCGTGCCGCCCGGCGACGCCAAGCTGTGGCTGCACGATGCGTTCAGCGCGAAGGTGAAGGACGGCCTGCTCTATGGCCGCGGTGCCGCCGACATGAAATCCGCAATCGCCGCGTTCATTGCCGCGACGGATCGCTTTCTGGCAAAGGATACGCCGAAGGGCTCGATCAGCCTGCTGATCACCGGCGACGAAGAAGGCCCCGGCACCAACGGCACGAAGGCCGTGCTGGAATGGCTGCGGCAAAGGCAGGAACGGATCAGCCACTGCGTCGTCGGCGAGCCGACATCGACTGCGCAGGCCGGCGACACGATCAAGATCGGCCGGCGCGGATCGCTGAACACCAGCGTGACCGTGTCCGGCACGCAAGGCCATGTCGGTTACCCGCACCGGGCAAACAATCCGATTCCGGCGCTGGCGAAGCTCATACTGGCGCTGGGCGAGCCGCTCGACAAAGGCACGGCGCATTTCGATCCCTCGACGCTCGCGTTCACCTCCGTCGATGTCGGAAATCCGGCGACCAATGTGATCCCCGCCGAGGTGCGCGCGGCATTCAACATCCGCTTCAACGATCTGCACACGCCGGAAAGTCTGAAGGCGCATATCGCCGGCATTGCGCGGTCGGTTGCGGCGCAGACCGACACCGCGATCGCGCATGAGAGCATCGTAGGCGGCGTGGCTTTCCTCACCGAGCCGGGCCCTTTCGTGGACATGCTTTCCGGCGTGATTGCGAAGGTGACCGGCACGGCGCCTGTGCTGTCCACCACGGGCGGCACATCGGACGCCCGCTTCATCAAGGATGTTTGCCCGGTGGTGGAACTGGGGCTGCCCGGCGGCACCATGCACAAGGCGGATGAATGCGTGGCCGTGGCCGACATCCATAAGCTCGCCGGCATCTATGAGGCGATCCTGGGCGCCTATTTCGCCCTCCCGACACTATGAGCAACACGCCCATCGGCATATTCGATTCCGGCATGGGCGGGCTCACCGTCCTGCGCGCGCTGATGGCGCGCCTGCCCCAGGAGAGCTTCATCTATCTGGGTGACACCGCGCGGCTTCCCTACGGCACCAAGAGTGCGGACACCGTTCGCCGCTATGCCTTGCAGGCGTCGCGCACGCTTGTCGCCCGCAACGTCAAGATGGTCGTGGTGGCGTGCAACACGGCGTCCGTCTCGCTACCTGCGCTGCAGCAAGCGATGGCGCCGCTTCCGGTGCTGGGCGTGATCGCGCCGGGCGCGCAAGCCGCCGTCGCCGCCGCACCGCACGGACCGATTGCCGTGATCGCGACCGAGGGCACGGTGAAGAACGGCGCCTATCGCGCGGCCATTCGCGCGCATGCGGCCGACATGACGATCGTGCAGCAGGCTTGCCCCCTGTTCGTGCCCATGACGGAAGAGGGCCTCATCGACGGTCCCATCGCGGAGGCGATTGCGCATCGCTATCTGGATCCGCTGCTGATGACGATCCCAGCACCAAAATGCCTGCTGCTCGGCTGCACGCATTATCCGGTGTTGAAGCCGATGATCGCGCGCCTCGCCGGTGCGCACATCGCGCTGGTGGACAGCGCTGCGACCACCGCCGAAGCGGCGGCGCGCCTGCTCGACGACCACGGCCTCGCCCATCGCGGCGCAGCCTCGGCGCCGCGCTTCCTGGCGACAGACGCGCCGGACCGGTTCGCGCGCGTCGGGCAGATATTTCTGGGCAGCGCCATCGACCCGGGCCAGGTCGAGCCCGTCGATCTTCAATAATCCACGTTGACGAGATACAAACCCTCAGGCGGCGCGACCACGCCGCACGCGGCCCGATCCTGCGCGGCCAGAGCCTTGGCCATGTCGCCGATCTGCCACTTGCCTTCGCCGACCATCTTGAGCGAACCCACCATCGAGCGCACCTGGTTGTGCAGGAAACTGCGCGCGCAAGCCTCGACATGGATTTCGTCGCCGGCGCGGCGCACGTCGAGCTGATCGAGCGTCTTCACCGGCGATTTCGCCTGACATTCCGACGAGCGGAAGGTGGTGAAGTCGTGATTGCCGAGCAGCACCTGCGCGGAGGCGTGCATCGCTTCGGCATCGAGATCGCGCACCACATGCCACACACGGTTGGCGTCCAGCACAGGCGGCGCGCGGCGACACATGATGCGGTAGAAATAGCGGCGTCCCGTGGCGGAGAAACGCGCGTGGAAATCGGGCGCCGCGATTTCCGCTGCGATGACTGCAATCGGGTGCGGCCGCAGGAAATGATTGAGCGCGTCTCGCACTTTGGCGGGTTGAAACTCCTTGGCGAGATCGAAATGCGCGACCTGCGCCATCGCATGCACGCCGGCATCGGTGCGCCCCGCTCCAGCGATGACGGAAAGCTCGCCGGAGAATTTGGAGATCGCCAGCTCGAGCGCGCCTTGCACCGATGCTCCATTGTCCTGCCGCTGCCAGCCGACAAACGGCGTGCCGTCATATTCGATCGTGAGGCGATAGCGCGGCATCAGGAAAGGCTCGCGCCCTTGGACAGCGCGAAGCCGCGCAGCAATTCGGCAGCGTTCATCGCGCGTCCGCCCGCGCGTTGCAGACGAGAAAGTTTCAACGCACCCTCGCCGCAAGCGACCTTGAGCGCATCGTCGAGGATTTCGCCA
>DASXFK010000001.1:0-12996 GCA_036489635.1 Rhizomicrobium sp.
AGCGTCTGCTGCTGAATGTCCCGCAGCGCCGGACTGTTTTCGACCAGGACGACCTCGATGGCGGCGAGAAAATCCGGTGCAAGCTTCGCCGCCCGAAGCGCATCCGCCATCAGGGTGCCGCGTCCGGGGCCGAGCTCGACAAGCCGCGCGGGCGAGGGCCGGCCCTGATCTTGCCAGCACTGAACGAGCCACAATCCGAGAAGCTCGCCGAACATCTGGCTTATCTCGGGCGCGGTGACGAAGTCGCCATGCGCACCGAACGGATCGCGGCTCGCGTAATAGGCGCTGTTGGCGATTGCGATGAATTGCGCGACCGAGATCGGCCCTTGCGCCTGGATCAGCCGCGCGATGCGTGCGGCCGTCGCGTTCATGGAGATTTCGGTTTGTGATAGGCCACGTAAAACAGCGCGGCGGCCGCGATCCAAAGGGGAATTGAAAGCGCCATGCCCATGCTGATGGGGCCGATGAATTTCTCGTCCGGTTCGCGAAACCACTCGGCGACGAAGCGGAACACGCCATAGCCGGCGAAAAAGATCGCGCAAACCAATCCGGGACGATTCATCCATTTGAAGCGGCGGATACCGAATTGCAGAATAGCCAGCAGCAGGATGCCTTCCATGCCTGCTTCGTAAAGCTGGCTCGGATGGCGGGGCATGCCACCGGGCGCGTGGGGGAACACCATGGCCCACGGCACATCGGTGGGACGGCCCCACAATTCGCCGTTGATGAAGTTTGCGATGCGTCCGAAGAACAAGCCGATCGGCGCGACCGAGCACAAGAGATCGCCGATGGTAAGAAACGACAGACCGCGCCGCCGGCAGAACAGCCAGACAGCGACAACCACCCCGAACAGACCGCCATGGAACGACATGCCGCCATCCCATGCCGATACGATGCGGATGGGATCGGTCAGGAAGCCTATCGGAAGCCCCTGGCACCATTGTGCGTGCTCAGGAGAGGTGCTGCACAGGATGGTGCCGTAGATAATCACCCAGCCGAGCCGGCCGCCAATGATGACGCCCAGCGTCGCCCACACCAGCAGATCGCCGATGTCGTCCGCCGTGGCGGGCGGCTTGCCGTTGAAGGGAGGATTCGTCCACAGCGTTGCCTCACGCACCATGCGAAGCACCAGCCACCAGCCCAGCAGCAGGCCGGCTATGTAGGAGATCGCATACCAGCGGATTGCGATGGGGCCCCAGATATGGAGCAGCACCGGGTCGATTTGCGGATAGGGAATGACCATGAGGTTGACCCTGCTTTGTGGCGGCCCGTCAAGCAAGTGCGCTTGCCCGGCCTCGGCAGCACCGCCATATAAGGCGTCCGGAGGCACACCATGCAGACCGACAACCCTATCCTCGACGGCCTTGCCAAGTTCTTTACCGATGCCGCCGGCGCGGCAGGCGCCGCCCGCGCGGAAGTCGATGGCTTCATCCGTCAGCGACTGGAGAAACTTGTGGCCGACATGGACTTCGTGCCGCGCGAGGAATTCGAAGCCGTGAAGGCGATGGCGGCCAAGGCGCGCACCGAAAACGATTCACTTTCCGCCCGCCTTGCCACCCTCGAGGCGAAGCTCGCGGAGTCATCCACCGATAAATCCGCGGATTGACTCGTTTTTTTGAATCCTGTGAGTCGATTGAATCGTTCCCCAACTGCCTGATGCGGCAGACTCTTGTGCGACCACAAAATCTTGTGTCAGGTTGATTGCAACTGCTTCGTTTTTTGCAGTCCAGGGGAGCGCGTTCATGACGGTAGTGCACCAAGAGGAGTTCAACGCCGCCAGCCACCCGCTCGACCTGCTCGAGCATGCGGTGGAAGACAATGGCTGGCCGTTCGAGCGCGCCGGGCGCGACGAACTGAATCTCTCGGTGGCCGGCAAATGGTGCGATCACCATTTCAGCTTCTCCTGGCGGGACGACCTTCAATCGCTGCACCTGTCCTCGGCCTTCGACATGCGCGTGGCGGATGCGCGCAAGGCCGAAGTGGCTGCGCTTCTTATGTATGTGAATGCGAAGCTGTGGATCGGTCATTTCGATCTGGGGCCGGATGACGGCACGCTGGTGTTCCGTCACGCGATGATCTTTCCCGAGGCCGCGGCCAGCGCCTCGCAATGCGAAGCGCTGCTTAATCTGGCGGTCGAGGCCTGCGAATATTACTACCCCGCCTTCCAGTTCGTGCTGTGGGGCGGCAAGAGCGCGGAAGATGCGGTGGCTGCCGCGCTTCTGGAGTGCAAAGGGCAGGCATAAGACCGCATGACCGCGCCCATCCTCCTCATCGGCGCGGGACGAATGGGAACCGCGCTGCTGCGCGGCTGGACCCAGCAAGGTCTGTCCGTCGTCGCGATCGAGCCGCACCCGGAATCGAACCTGAAAAGGCTGAAGTCGGTTTTGATCGTGCGCTCCGTCGAGGATGCAAGGAAAACGTACCGCGCCTGTGTAATCGCGCTGAAACCGCAAATCTTCCGCGTTGGGGCGGCACGGTTGCAACCATTGGCCCGCTTGGGAACGCCGATGATTTCCATCGCTGCCGGGATCACGACGAAGTTCATGCGCCAGGCATGGGGCCCACAAGCCCGCATCGTCCGCGCCATGCCGAACACGCCGGGCGCCATCGGGCGGGGGATATCGGCGCTCTATGCGGCCGGTACGGCACACGCTGCCGACAAGGCGCTCGCCCAATCGCTGCTGGCGGCCCTCGGCGAAACCCTTTGGGTGAAACGCGAGAGCGACATGGACATCGTCACGGCGCTGTCCGGCTCCGGCCCTGCTTATGTCTTCCTGCTGGTCGAAGCGCTGGCGGCGGCGGGGAAAGCAGAAGGGCTGCCGGCTGACGTCGCCATGAAACTGGCGCGGGCGACGGTCACAGGCGCCGGTGCGCTGCTCGCCTCCGTGCCGACAGACGCTGCCGAATTGCGCCGGCATGTCACCAGTCCTCACGGCACGACAGAGGCCGCGCTGAAGGTGCTGATGGGAAAGGGTGGCTTCGCGCCATTGCTGGCACACGCCGTCGCTGCCGCCCGCAAACGCGCTGCCGAGCTGGGTGCTTGAGCGTCGGCGAAGCTTACGCAATGCTCCGCCATGGCAAAGTCCGATCCCGGAGCGAAGCTTGCCGAGGCGGCATTGAAGCTGCTGGCAAAGACACGCTGGTCCGATCTCACACTGGCGGCCGTGGCGCGCGCCGCGAAGATTCCGTTGCGCGATCTGCGGACGCTGGCGCCGGCGAAGTCCGCGCTGATTGGCCTGATACTCGCGCGCGTCGGAGATGAGGTCGGGCGGCGCTACAAGCCGGATCGGGGTTCGCCGCACGATCGGCTGCTCGACGTCGCCATCACCTGGTTCGAGACGCAGGCCGCCAGAAAGCCCGCGATCCGCTCGCTATACGATGGGCTGAAGTTCGATCCACTCGCGCTGTTCGACGCCAGAAGCGACATCGTCTCGTCAGCCAGTTGGCTCCTGGTGCTGGCGGAGGCCGATACCGGTCCTGCGTTGCCGGTGCGCGCCCTGGCTCTGGCAGGTGCGATGGCACGCGCGATCCCCGTCTGGCTGGATGACGACAAGGCGTTGACCGGGACGATGGCCCGGCTCGACGCCGACCTCAGTCGTGGCGAAAGCCTCTTCCGGCGCAAGCAAGTCTAGATCGGCAGGCGGATTGCGGCGCGCAAGCCGCCAAGCTTGCTATGATCGAGTGTAAGATCGCCGCCGTGGGCGCGGGCGATGTCGCGCGCGATGGCGAGGCCCAAGCCGCTGCCGCCCTGCTGCAGATTGCGCCCCTCGTCGAGGCGATGGAACGGCCGGAAGGCTTCCTCGCGCCGCTCCGCCGGAATGCCGGGACCGTCATCGTCGACCGCGATGACGACGCTGCGCCCATTGCGCGCGAGCGAAACTTCCGCGTGTTTGCCGTGCTTCAAAGCGTTGTCGATGAGATTGGTGACACAGCGTTTCAGCGCGTTGCGCCGAACCGACAGCACGATGTTCGTCTCGGCCTGCACGCTGAGGCGCTCGTTGGCGCTGCGCGCGCCCCCGGCGGAGGCCGCTGCGTCGTGCACGATCTCCGACAGATCGCTCGCCTGCGCGTCCTCGCCGCCTTCGCCACGGGCAAAGTCCAGATATTCGTTGAGCATGTACTCCATCTCGACAATGTCACCGCGCATCGCCGCGGTGTCGCCGCCCAGCATCGTGAGTTCGAGTTTCAGCCGGGTCAGCGGCGTCTTCAGATCGTGGCTCACGCCCGCCAGCATGTCGGTGCGCTGCTGCACATAGCGCTCGATGCGCTGGCGCATGGTGATGAAAGCCTGCGCCGCGCTGCGCACCTCCGAGGCGCCATAAGGTTTGAAATCCGGCACCGAACGGCCTTTGCCGAAAGCCTCGGCGGCATAGGCGAGCCGCTCGATCGGCCGCACCTGATTGCGCAGAAACAGAATCGCGACCGCCAGCAACACCAGCGAGGAGCCCACCATCCACAGGATGAAAATGTCCACATTGGATGCGACCAGCCGCTTGTGCGGGATCATCACCCGCAGCACGCCGTCCTTCATCTCGATTTTGAGGTCGGTGTAGCCCGCGACATTGCGCGAGGTGAATTTGAATGTGCTGCCGAATTGCATGGCAAACACGATGGACATCGCGTCTTTCAAATTCACCATGGCGTGGCGATAGGGACGGTCAAGGTGAGCGCCCGGCTGGAGCGAGATGCGGTAACCGAGATTTTTCGCCGCCATGTCAAGCAACATCTTGCGCTGAGGTCCTGCCTTGTAGGTTTCCTCGATGTCGATGAGGAAAGCCACGTCGTTCGCGACGCCGCGGGCCATGCGCGCCGTCATGATGTCGTAATGGCGCTCGAAGAAGGCATAGGTGACGACGCCTTGCAGGATCACCACCGGCGCCACGATGATGATAAGCGAACGGCCGAACAATCCGCGCGGCATGATGCGCTTGAGGGTGCGGAACGGATGCGGCCGACGCATCAGCTCACCCGGTCCGGCACGAGCACGTAACCGACGCCGCGCACGGTCTGGATATAAAGCGGCAGCTTGGGATCCTCCTCGATCTTGCGGCGCAGACGCGTCACCTGAACGTCGATCGAGCGCTCCAGGGTGACGCCGAGGCGCGTGCACAGATCGGTCCGCGTGAACGGCCGCCCGGCATTTGCGGCGAACAGCTTCAGCAGCGCGGATTCCGAGCTGGTCAGCCGCACTGGCTTGTCTTTGCGGCGCAATTCTCCCCGCTCGGGGTCGAACACCGCATCGCCCATCTTCACTTCGCGATGCGGCGAGCGCGACGGCGGCGTAGTCCGGCGCAACAACGCACCGCAGCGCAGCAGCAACTCGCGAGGTTCGAACGGCTTGGGCAGATAGTCGTCGGCGCCTTCCTCCAGGCCTTCGATGCGATGCTGCGCGTCGCCCATCGCCGTCAGCATCAGCACCGGAACCTGAGAACTGGCGCGAACCGAGTGGGTGAATTCCAGGCCGGTTTCGCCGGGCATCATGCGGTCCACGATCAGCAGATCGAATGCAATGCTCTTCATCAGCGCGCGCGCCTCGGCGGCATCGGCGGCGACGCTGACACGAAAGCCGTTCGAGCCCAGATAGCGCTGCAGCAACGCGCGCAACCGCGCATCGTCGTCAACCACCAGCAGATGGGCGTCGTCGGGTTCGTGCAATCTCGGCGTGTTCACGACCCGGCTCCATTCTTCACGCGCCGCTCGCCGGCGATGCCGGACAGAACGCGGCGAAAGCCGGCGACAGCATCGGGACCGGCCTCCCGGAAAGCACGCGCCAATCGCGGGCGCTGCAACTCCCACAGCGCACCGTCCAGCGCGGCGCCTTTCTGGGTCAGGCGCAATTGCCGCGTGCGCCGGTCGCGCATACCGGCCCTGCGCTCGACATAGCCGCCATCCAGCAGCTCGTTCAGCACGCGATTGAGGCTTTGTTTCGTGATCTTCAGGATCGCGAGCAAGTCTGCAACCGAAAGGTCGGGATTGCGCGCAATGAAATATAACGCACGGCGATGCGCCCGTCCCAGATGCGCTGCGCGCAGCCGCGCTTCGCCCGGTGCAAACACGTCGCTGAACGCGAAGAACAGCAGATCGACGCCTTGCTTCAACTCCTCGTCTCGCAGATATAGAGGCGAGGCGGACGACCGCGCCGAAGGCAGTTTTACGTCAGACATACTGTCTTATTTAGGCCCGTGAGGCGCCCCAGGCAAGTCGGGCGCGTTAAGGCCGTGAAGCATCCAGAGGACTCGACATGTCAGCTTTCAATTCCGTTCCGCCATTCGACACGCGCGAAGGTTCTCTGTGGTTCGACGGCGAGATGGTAAACTGGCCCGACGCCAGGATTCACGTTCTGACGCACGGCTTGCACTACGCCTCCAGCGTGTTCGAGGGGGAGCGTATGTATTCCGGGCGCATCTGCAAGCTCAAGGAACACACCCAGCGCCTGTTCGAATCCGCGCGCATCCTCGGCATGGAGATTCCGTTCAGCGAGCAGCAGATCGCCGATGCATCCTACGAAGCCTGCCGCGCGATGAACTTCGAAAACGCGTATGTCCGCCCCGTGGTCTGGCGCGGCAGCGAGCAGATGAGCGTGGCGGCACCGAAGGCCCACATTCACGTCGCGATTGCCGCGTGGTCGTGGGGCTCCTATTTCGACCCCAAGGAAAAGCTCAAAGGCATCCGCCTGACGATTTCGGACTGGAAGCGCCCGGCGCCGGACACCGCGCCGACCCGCTCCAAGGCGGCGGGGCTGTACATGATCTGCACGATCTCAAAGCACGCCGCCGATGCCAAAGGCTATCACGACGCCATCATGTACGATTATCGCGGCTACATCGCGGAAGCGACCGGCGCGAATGTGTTCTTCGTGCAGGATGGAACGTTGCTGACGCCGACGCCGGATTGCTTCCTCGACGGCATCACGCGCCGCTCGGTGATGGCGTTGGCGCGGGCGCGGCAGATCCCGGTGATCGAACGCCACATCAAGCCGGAAGAGATGGCGGGATTCTCCGAATGCTTCCTCACCGGCACCGCGGCGGAAGTGACGCCCGTGTCGGAGATCGGCGAATACAAGTTCACACCCGGCAAGATCACCGAAACCCTGATGAACGACTACCACGCCGATGTGAACCGCGAAGTGTCGCAAGTTCAGCTCTAAGGTTGCAGGGCATCACTTGATTTTGAACATCTTCACCATCGTCATCGCCTGCGTCAGGCGGCCGATCCAATTTTCTTGAAAGGAAATTGGGGTTGCCCGGACAAGCCGCGCAATGACGAAGTGGAGGGTCAAGATGAAAAAATTGCACTCAAATTGCCACTTGGATTTCGCGGGCACGCCGGAGCGCTTTCGGGCGATCGGTTCAGCGGTGTTACGGAGTCATCCCCTCCCGCTGCCCCTGGCGGCGGCGGACGGACCGGTTCACGGATCGACGATGCTGGCTTGGGCGCGCCGTTCCCTCCAAGGGATGCTCCACCAATCCGGACGCTAGGCAGTCCGTGGCGGCTGGCGCAGGCATTCTCTCTATCCGGCGGCGCACCGCCCCATGACACAGGCCTTTCCTCTGCGGCCGTTTCGGGCCAATCGCGAAAGAACATATAAAGAACTCTGTGCTGGGTTGCAAGATCAAATTCCCAGGAATTTATGACAGATTGTCACGCCTTTGCGCGCCATTTCCCGCTACTGGCGGGCGGCGACGCGTTTGACGAGAAAGGAGACCGCCAAGGCGACCGCCAGCAACAGGCAGGCTGCAATCCAGCCGGCGCGATCTTCGAACAAGGCGCTGCCCGAGGCGCCGATACCGACCTGCACGAAGGTCATCGGCATCATTCCCAGCAACGAGCCGAGGAGGTAGCTGCGCCACGGCACCCGGGTGAGCGCCAGCAAGGTGTTGACGAGGCTGTGCGGCAGTCCGGGGATCAGGCGCAGAATTGCCACCGCGCGCGATCCGCCCGTCTCGGCGCGTTGCACCAGCCTTCCGATCCGCGGCGAGGTATCGAGCACGCCGTCGGCGCCCAGCAAGCGCGCGAACGCGAATCCGGCGGACGCGCCGGCAACGGCTCCCACCATCGCCCAGATGAATCCCCACGCCAGCCCGAAGATCAGGCCCGCCGCGATTCCCATCACCGTCCGGGGCACCCACAACAAGCTGGCGGCGATCTGAAGCCCGATAAACAGCGCCGGGGCGAACGGGTTGCTGGCAATCGCATCGCGGATGGCAAGCGGGTGGATGTACGCGCGATAAACGACAGCCAGCGCGATGCCGGCGAGCACGATCGCCAATGCCATGACGCGCGTGAGAACCTTGATCACGATTGAGATTCCGAATGGCTCAGGAGAGCGCTTTCAATCTGGCTGGCCGCAATCCTATACCGTCATGGCATAGCTTGTCCGCGCACCTTCTATTCGTTTCTGTGACAAATTGGGGGCACAGGCGAGGCCACGGGAAAAGTGCCTTAATGTTGCCAGCGTTTGGCGGCGTCATCGTCGCTGTGCCGATGTTGCACCCATTGTGTCCGGCCGCCGCGCTGCTCTTGCTTCCAGAACGGCGCGCGGGTTTTGAGATAATCCATGAGGAATTCGCAGACCTCGAATGCCGCCTTGCGATGCGAAGCCGCCACCGCGACCAGCACGATGCGCTCACCCGCAATGAGCTTGCCCACGCGATGGATGACGGTTGCGCCCAACAGCGGCCAACGCTGCTGCGCTTCAGCAACACAGCGCGCGATCTCGCGCTCGGTCATCGCCGGGTAATGTTCCAGGGTGAGCGAATCCAGACCGTCCTCGCCGCGCACGAACCCCACGAAGGTGGCGATCGCGCCGATATTGCCGCTGGCCCGGCCCAGCGCTTCGACCTCGGCATCGAGATTGAAGGCTTCGCGCTGGATGGATATGCGCGTCTGCATCAGCCACCTGTGACGGGCGGGAAAAAGGCCACCTCGTCGTCCGCCGTGACCGGCGCGTCGAAGCCGACATGATCCTGATTGACCGCCGCGCGCAGGCGCGCCATGTCGGCAAAAGCGTCGGCATAGCCGCCGCCCAGCGCACGCAAATGCTGCGCAAGCTCGCCCACCGTGCGCACGGTCTTCGGCAAGGCGATCTGCTCCTCGCCCCGGCCGATCTTCTGGCGCACCCAGGCGAAATAAAGGACGGTCACCCGCGGATTCCTTGCAGATGCCGCAGCCCGGAGCGGAAATAGACGTATCCCGTTGCCACCGTCAGCCCGGCGGCGGCCCAAAGAAGGCCATACGCGATCGTCTGGTAGGGAATCACCAGCGGGCCGGCGAGATCTCGCGTCGCCAGCGGTTCCAGGATCATCGCGCCGATGGCGATCATCTGGATCGTGGTCTTGAACTTCGCCATGGCCACCACGGGAATGCTGACCCGCGCGGCGCCGAGAAATTCGCGCAAGCCCGACACCAGAATTTCGCGCGCCAGTATCACCAGCGCCGGCACCAATCTCAGCAAGCCCTTGAGGCTGGGATCGAGATTGAACTGCGAGATGTTGCCTTCCGCCACCAGCATCATCAGGGCGACGGCCACCAGGATCTTGTCCGCGATGGGATCGAGCATGCGGCCGAAATTCGACCCGGCATTGAGCTTGCGGGCCGCCAATCCGTCCAGCGCGTCACTCAGGCCCGCGATGCAGAATATCGCGAAGGCGACGATGCGCGCGGTGTCCCCCGGCAGCACGAAGGCGACCGCGAACACCGGCACGAGCAGGATGCGCGTGATGGTGATGGCATTGGGCAGGCGAAACATGACTCATCATAGCATCCGCAATCGGCCGGCCCAATCAGCCGGAGGGGTGGAAGAAATCAAAAATTTTCCGGGCCAGCGCGCTGCTGACGCCGCCCACGGCTTCCAGATCGGTGAGGCTGGCGGCGGAGACCGCCTTGGCGGAGCCGAAATGCTGGAGCAGAGCGCGCTTGCGATTCGCACCGACGCCCGCGATCTCGTCCAGTGGATTGGCGCCGATGGCTTTGCTGCGCTTCTTGCGATGGCTGCCGATGGCGAAGCGGTGCGCTTCGTCGCGCAGGCGCTGGAGGTAATAGAGAACGGGGCTCTTGGGATCGAGCCGGAACGGTTCGCGGCCGTTGATGTAGAAATGTTCACGCCCCGCGTCGCGGTCCGGCCCCTTGGAGATGCCGACGAGCAGCACGTCTTCCACGCCCAGGTCCTCCAGCACGCTTGTCGCCACCGCGAGCTGTCCGGGGCCGCCGTCGATCAGCGCCACGTCGGGCCATTTGGCTTTGGACTCGTCCTCGCCCGATTCCTTTACCAGCCGCGCGAAGCGCCGCGTCAGCACTTCGCGCATCATGCCGTAATCGTCGCCTGGCGTGATGTCCTGCGATTTGATGTTGAACTTGCGATATTCGCCTTTTTCGAAGCCATCCGGCCCGGCCACGATCATGGCGCCCAACGCGTTGGTGCCCTGGATGTGGGAGTTGTCGTAGACCTCGATGCGCTTTGGCGGGGTTTCCAGCGCGAAGACTTCGCACACCCCTTCCAGCAATTCGCGCTGCGCGGAGTTCTCCGCCATGCGCCGGCCAAGCTGCTCGCGCGCGTTGGTCAGCGCCATGTCCACGATTTCGCGCTTCTCGCCGCGCTGAGGCGTGGAGATTTCCACCTTGTGTTCGGCGCGCAGGCCGAGCGCATCGGCGAGCAGCGCGCAATCGGCGATGTCTTCCGACAAGAGGATCAATCGCGGCGCCAAGCGCTCATCGTAGAACTGCGCCACGAAACTCGCGAGCACTTCGGCCGTCGAAAGCTCGCGCGGATGGCGGGGGAAATAGGGCCGGTTGCCCCAGTTCTGGCCGGCGCGGAAGAAGAACACCTGGATGCAGGTGTGCCCGCCTTCGCTGTGCGCCGCGAACACATCGGCCTCCACGAAGCTCGTGGGGTTGATGCCCTGATGCAGTTGAACGTGGCTCATGGCGCGGATGCGGTCGCGCAAGCGCGCGGCGCGCTCGAAGTCCAGTGTTTCGGAGGCCGCGTTCATGTCTTGCGCAATATGATCCTGCACCACGCGGCTTTTGCCGGTGAGAAACTGCTCGGCCTCGTCCACCAGGGCTGCATAGCCCGGCTGGTCTATGTATCCGGTGCATGGCGCGCTGCAGCGCTTGATCTGGTAGAGCAAGCACGGGCGCGTGCGGCTTTCGAATACCGAATCCGAGCATGAGCGCAACAGAAACGCGCGCTGCAGCGTGTTGAGGGTGCGGTTCACCGCGCCGGCGCTCGCGAACGGTCCGAAGTAAACACCCTTGGTCGATTTCGCGCCGCGATGTTTCAAGAGCTGTGGAAACGCGTGATCCTCGCGCAGCAAGATGTTGGGAAAAGATTTGTCGTCGCGATAAGAGACGTTGTAGCGAGGTTTCAGCCGCTTGATGAGATTCGACTCCAGCAGCAGCGCTTCGATCTCGCTGGCCGTGGTGACGAAGATCATCTCCGTCGTTTCCGCGATCATGCGGTTCAGGCGATCGCTATGCACCGCGCCGCGGGCATAAGACGTCACGCGCTTCTTCAGGCTCTTGGCCTTGCCGACGTAGAGCACCTCGCTCTTGTCGTTGAGCATGCGATAGACGCCCGGCGCATCGGGCAGCGTCTTGAGATACGCCGCGATGCGCTCAGGGCCTTTGAGGGGTGTGTCTGCGGTCGTGTCGGTCATGGGGACGATAGTATAGCGCGACCGTCAAGCCCTGCATGGCAGGAACTCAAGCGCGGCTGCGTTCGATCTCCACGCCGCCCGATTCCGCGCCGGGCAGGGCATGGAGCTTTTCCACCCGCACGCGCGCCGTTTTCACGCGCGGGTCCTCGAAGCAGGATTGGGCGATGCGCTCCGCCAGCGTCTCGGCGAGGTTGATGTGCCCCGCATCGATGATGGCGCGGATTTTGCCCGCGATGGCGCCGTAGTCCACCACGCGCTCCAGCTTGTCTTCGACGTCCAGCACATCCTCGACCGCCAGATCGACATTGATCCGCACCGGCTGAAGCTTGCCCTGCTCATGGCCATAAACGCCGATCTGCGCCAGCACTTCGAGATTGCGGATGAAGACATGGCGCACGGCCTTGGCGGCGTCGGCGATGCGCAGCGGCTGAACCTTGGTCATGTCACATCCTGCGCTTTCCAGTTCAGGTGCTGGCCGCCATCGACCGCGATCGTTTGCCCGGTCACGGCACGCGCCTCCAGAAGATAACGTACCGCGGCCGCAATATCTTCCGGATCTGAGCCGTGTTCCAGAATGGTGGAGGCGCGTTCGCGCTCGAAATTCTCGGCGCTTTGGTGCGATGCCTTGAGCGTCGGCCCTGGCCCCACGGCATTGACGCGGATGCGCGGCGCCAGCGCCTGCGCCAGCGTGACGGTGAGCCAGCCCAGCCCCGCGCGGCTCAGGCTGTAGGAGAGGAATTCCGGCGTCGGCTTCAACAGGCGCTGATCGAGCAGATTGACGATCGCACCGTCCTGATCTTTCGGAAGCTGCCGCGCGAACGCCTGCGACAGCACGAACGGCGCGCGCAAGTTCACCTCCATGTGCTTGTCCCAGCTTTCGCGTGTCGCAGTTTGCCAGGTATCGTTCTCGAAGATCGAAGCGCTGTTGATGAGCGCCGTGAGCGGGCCGATGTCCTTCGCCGCGCGGGCGATGATATCCGTGGTCTCCTTTTCGTTTCCGAGATCGGCCTGAACACTGGTCGCGTTGCGGCCTAGCTTCTTCACTTCCGCGGCGGCGCTGACCGCGTCATCCTTCGAGCCGTTGTAATGGATCGCGACATCCCAGCCATGCGCGGCCAGATCGAGCGCGATGGCGCGGCCAAGCCTTTTGGCGGCTCCGGTGACGAGAACGGTTTTCATGCGCGCGACTATAGAGCAGAACTCAGTGATAGCCGATATCGGCGCGCACCTTGCCGCGGAACACCCAGTAGGACCAACCGGTATAGGTCAGGATGACCGGCAGCAGGAACAGCGTGCCCAGCGCCAGGAAAGCTTGCGTGCTGGGCGATGACGCCGCCTGCCA
>DASXFK010000014.1:0-39854 GCA_036489635.1 Rhizomicrobium sp.
AGATTTTCGTTGCTGTCGGTCATAAAGGTCCGCGACAAGAGTTGAGACGGCGCGAACCGGCAAGCCGGAACTCGCGCCCCTCTGTCATTGGACCTGAGAGATTTCCCCGCGCGGACCAAACCCGGCGGATTACCCCTTCGGTGAGAACGCCCCCACCGGGCGCCCTGCTTTCCAGAAGTTCATCTCCTTCGCGGTCCTTTTGCCTGAGAGTTTCCGGGGCGGTTGCTCCTTCGGCGCCGGGTTTGCACCGGTCTCTCCCGCGAGGGATCTTTTGTATGGCCGGACAGCAGCGCCTCACGGCGGAAATGCCCGTTGCATTGCAATATAGAGAGGGTCGGTGGCGAGTCAACGAAACGGCTGCAAAGCCGCCGATTCGCTCACATCCTGGGCGGAACTTCGATACCCAGAAGGTCCAGAACCTTGGTTGTCGTGGCCAGGGTCAGCCGACAAAGGCCGAGCCACGAGGCGCGCAACACCGCGTCGGATTCGGAAAGGATGTGGTGCGTCGCGTAAAAACGGCTGAACGCCTGCGCCAGATTGAAGGCATAGTCGCACAGGATGTTCGGCGCACGCTTGTCCTCTGCGGCGGCCATGGCATCGGGCAGCGTGAGCAATTGCAGGATCAGGGCGCGATCCTCCGGCGTGCGCAGCACGGCGCGGTTCGCAGGCGCGAGGTCTTTCGGATCGGCCTTGCGCAGGATCGACTGCATGCGAACTGCGGCATATTGCAGATAAGGGCCGGTCTTGCCCTCGAACTTCGAGAAGCGGCCGAGATCGAAAATATAATCCGTCTGGCGGTGATTGGAGAGATCGGCGAATTTCAGCGTGGCGAGGCCGACCATCTTCGCGGTGTTCGCGCGTTCTTCCGCGGAGAAATCCGCGCCAATCCCCGCTTCCGCGAGTCGCTTCTCGGCTTCCTCGGTCACCATGGCGATAAGGTCGTACAGTTTCATCACGCCGCCGGCGCGCGTCTTGAAAGGCTTGCCGTCGGGGCCGTTCATCGTGCCGAAACCGGCGTGCTCCAGTTGTGCTTTGCCGTTCAGGCCGGCTTTGCGCGCCGCGCGATAGACCTGCTCGAAATGCAGATGCTGGCGCTGATCCACGACGTAGAGAACGAGATCGGGGTTCTGCTCCTTCACGCGATCCACGATGGTCGCAAGATCGGTCGTGCCATAAAGCACCGCACCGTCCGACTTCAGCAGAATGAGTGGCGGCATTTCTTTCTTGTCGGCCGGCTCCACCACCGGAATGACAAGCGCACCTTCGCTCACTTCCGCAATGTGACGCGCTTTCAAATCGGCAATCATCGGTGCGATCAGCGGCTCGACGCTGGCCTCGCCTTTCCACAGATCGAAATGAATGCCGAGGCTACCCCATTCGCGTTCGAGACCCACGCGCGATACGGCGAAGAAATGCTCCCACAACGCCCGATAGCCGGGGCGGCCATTCTGCAATTCCGCCGTCGCCTTGCGCGCCTCTTCCAGGCGCGCCGGCTCGGTTTTGCAGGCTGCGGATGCGGCTGGATAGATCTCTTCGAGATCCTCCATCGTCACCGGCGATTGCTCCGGGTACGGACCTTTGAAATTCGCGTCGAAGTAAATAGGCGCGATGCCGCGATGTTCGATCTCGGCGATGAGTTGGCCCATTTGCAGCCCCCAATCGCCCAGATGCACATCGCTGGTGACGTGCCACCCGTTGGCGCGGAACAGTCGCTGCAACGAGTCGCCAATCACCGAAGAGCGCAAATGTCCCACATGCATCGGCTTGGCGACATTGGCGCCGCCGAAATCGATGACGACGGATTTGCCCTTGCCGGTTTCGGGTGCCGCGAGGCGTACATCTTTCGCCATCGCGCCCATGCGCACGGCCAAGGCTTCGTCCGTCACGTCGAGATTGATGAAGCCGGGGCCGGCGATCTCGACTTTGGAAAAGATCGGATTGGCTCTCAGTCGAGCCGCGATCTTCTCGGCAATCGCCCGCGGATTCTGCTTGGCCGCCTTCGCCGCCGGCAGCGCGCCGTTGCACTGGAACTGCGCCAGATCGGGCCGGTCGGAGATTTGCACCGCGCCCAGCTCCGCCGAAAGCCCCTCGGCCGCGAACGCGTTGCCCGCGATCGCCGACAATTCGGCGACGAGCGAGATCACGGCGCGTACGGCCCGACCGTCCGGTTGTAGTCGAGCTGCGCCTTGGTCAGTTCCAGGCCGGCCAGAAGTTGATAATCCCAAGGATACTTGTCGCGCGCGACATCGATATGAACCGCTGCGACCTTGTCCTCGAATGTGGTCGTGGTCTCGCCGGCATCGAGGTGAAACGCCACCGTGAATTTCTCGCGCGTCAGGATCTTGCCGCCTTCGCCAGTAACGGCGACGAAATAGGGCACCGATGCGTCCACCGGCAGGCCATTGGGCGTACGCGAGACGCGGAAGGAAAGATCCAGACTGGAGTCAGACGATTTGAACTTTTTGTCATAGTCGCAATCCGTTGTCGCACCGGTCATCTGGACGGTGTAGAGCGCGTGCGCCGGATCGGGCGAAGGGGCGCCATTGGGGAAGGCGGTGAACGACGACGCGTCGGCAAGCACCGCCGCGTTGGGGCACGGCTTGACCGCGGAGCTGCACGCAGCCAGCAGGATCGCGGCCAGCCCAATTGCGAATGCGCGGAATAATGTTCGGTGCATCTGACCTTCTTACTATGAATTTGTTTGCCGCATGGCGCGGTGCAACGCTTCGTTTGGCCGCAGCCATCGGCCCGCCATGCTTGACTTTCGCAGGGGCTGGGCCGACTTCTCGGCCAGCGGCGAGCAATGTAGCCAAGCGGAAGAGCCATGAAAAGCGCAACGGTGCGGACAGAGGGGGCGAAGCGGCGCCCACTGACCTTGTTGCTCGCGGCCCCGCGAGGCTTTTGCGCCGGGGTCGACAGGGCCATCCGGATCGTGGAGCTGGCGCTCCAGAAATATGGCCCGCCGGTCTATGTGCGCCATGAGATCGTCCACAACCGCTTTGTCGTGGAGCGCCTCGAGCGCCTGGGCGCGATTTTCATCGAAGAACTCGATGAGGCCCCGCCCGACGCGCGCGTGATCTTCTCCGCCCATGGCGTGCCCAAATCGGTACCGGCGGACGCGCAACGGCGCAACCTGTTCTATCTCGATGCGACATGTCCCCTGGTCTCCAAGGTGCATGTCGAGGCCGAGCGGCATTTCAAGGCCGGGCGCCAGATCGCGCTGATCGGACATGGCGGCCATCCCGAAGTCGAAGGCACGATGGGCCAGCTTCCGCCCGGCGCCATCGCGCTGATCCAAACCGTCGCCGACGCGCTGACCTTCGTGCCGGCCGATCCGGCGCGTGTCGCCTATATCACGCAGACCACGCTTTCTGTCGATGACACGGCAGAGATCGTGGGCGTGCTGCGCCGGCGCTTTCCCCAGATCGCCGGGCCGCATCGCGAGGACATCTGCTACGCCACGACGAACCGGCAGGATGCGATGAAGGCGATCGCGCCGCGCGCCGATTTCGTTCTGGTGATCGGCGCGCCCAATTCGTCCAATTCCATGCGTCTTGTCGAAGTCGCGCGCCGCGCCGGCGCCGGACAGGCGGTCCTGATCCAGCGCGCCGCCGACATAGACTGGCCGTCGCTCGGCGATGCGCAGACAGTGGGATTGTCGGCCGGCGCGTCGGCGCCCGAGGTGCTCGTCGATGAAGTGATCGAGGCTTTTCGGGAGCGCTTCGATCTTCAAGTGGAGGAGATCGCCGTGTCGCGCGAAGACGTGACCTTCAATCTCCCCCGTGCTTTGCAAGAGCAAAGCGCTTGAGCAAGCCGCGCGTGGATATCTTCACCGACGGCGCCTGTTCGGGAAATCCCGGTCCCGGCGGCTGGGGCGCGATATTGCGCGCGGGCGCGAACGAACGCGAAATCTCCGGCGGCGAGGTTTCGACCACCAACAATCGCATGGAGATCATGGCCGCGATCCGCGCGCTCGAGGCATTGAAGATGCCCGCGCGCGCGACCATTCACACCGACTCCCGCTATCTGATGGACGGCATCACCAAATGGCTGCCGCGCTGGAAGGCCAAGGGCTGGCGCACCGCCGACAACAAGCCGGTCAAGAATGTCGAGCTCTGGATGGAATTGGAAAACGCCCTCGCCCCGCACGACGTGTCGTGGCGCTGGGTGAAAGGCCATTCCGACCACGCAGAGAACACCCGCGCGGACGCTCTGGCCCGCGCGGCGATTCTCAGAACCTAGAGCTGCTTCATGACGTGTTCGGCGCTGGACACCGAAAACGCGCCAGGCTCTTCGACGTCGAGAGCCTTGACGACACCGTTATCGACCACCATGGCATAGCGCTGGCTGCGCTGGCCCATGCCAAAGCGCGAGGCGTCCATCTCGAGGCCCACGGCCTTGGTGAAGTCGCCATTGCCGTCGGCCAGCATCATCACCTTGTCGCCGGCATGCTGCTGCTCGCCCCAGGCGCCCATGACAAATGCGTCATTGACCGAGACGCAGGCAATCGCATCGACGCCCTTGTTCCGAAGATCGTCCGCATGCTGAACGAAACCCGGCAGATGCTTGGCCGAACATGTCGGCGTGAAGGCGCCCGGCAGCGCGAACAGAACCACCTTCTTGCCCGCGAAAATGTCGTCGCTCTTGACCGGCTGCGGCGTGCCGCTTTTCATCTGCATGAATGTCGCAGACGGAACCTTGTCACCCACCTTGATTGTCATAATCTTCTCCTTTGATGCCTCGCGGCTTTTAGCGTTGGGACCATAGAAACGCAAAGCCGGGCCTGACGCCGCTGCGCGCTCGTGCTAGATTGCGGGGATGGGTCAGCAAGACTCCAGTCCCGACGCCGAGCGTTTTCTCGAAGGCAAGCTGCTGATCGCCATGCCCGGCATGTCCGATCCGCGTTTCGAGAAGACCGTGATCTTCATGTGCGCGCATTCGGGCGAAGGCGCGATGGGCCTGATCGTCAACAAGCCGGTGGATGGGATCGGCTTTCGCGAGCTGATCCGCCAATGGGAGCTGGGCATCACCGCGCATACGCCCGATCTGCCGGTGCTGTTCGGCGGCCCGGTGCAGACCGGACGCGGCTTCGTCCTTCACAGCAGCGATTATGAAGGCAAGGAATCCACCATGCCGGTGGCGAACGATGTCTCCCTCACTGCCACGCTCGATATTCTCAAGGCTATCGCCAGCGGGCACGGCCCCCAGAAGGCGATCTTCGCGCTCGGCTATGCCGGCTGGGGTCCGGGCCAGATCGAAAACGAAATCCGCGCGGCCGGCTGGATCCATTGCGACGCCGACGACGCCATCCTGTTCGGCCCGGACATGCAATCCAAATGGAATCTCGCGCTCGCCAAGCTCGGCATCAACCTGTCGGGCCTTTCAGTGCATGCCGGACGCGCCTGACGGTTCGCTGCGATAGTGCTGGGCGATGAATTTCAGCACGTCTTCGCCGCTCAGCGGCACGCTGAAATAAAAGCCCTGCGCGAAGTGGCAACCGCGCGCACGCAGCCAATCGGCGTCGCGTTCGGACTCCACGCCTTCGGCGACCACCAGCCGGCCGAGGTCCTGCGCCAGCTTCAGGATCGCGGCAAGAATGACGGCGCTGTCCGAGGCCTCGTCCGTCTTGGCGGCGAGGAAACTGCGATCGATCTTGATGGTGTCGAACGGCAGATCCTTCAGTTCGCTCAAGGCCGACAGGCCCGTGCCGAAATCGTCGATCGCCAGCCCGACACCCAGATTGCGAATGTCTTCGAGCATCGCGCCCGCGCCGCCGTGGGCGCCGGCCGCACTCTCGGTGATCTCGATCTTGAGCGATCCGGCGATTAGGCCATTGCGCAAGAGAAGATCGCCGAGAAAATCTTTCAGCCCGCCGTCGTGAAGCTGGCGGCGCGAAAGGTTCACGCTGGTGAACAGCGCAGGCTCCAGCGGAAAATATTTTTGCCACTGCGCCAGATCGCGCGCCGCGCGTTCCAGCACATGACGTCCGATGGAAACGATCAGCCCCGTCTCTTCGCAATGGGCGATGAATTCGTCCGGCCCGGTCAGGCCTCTGACGGGATGTCGCCAGCGCAGCAACGCTTCGAAGCCGGCAACGCTGCCGCGATCGAGTTCGACGATGGGCTGATAGAACACTTCGAATTCGTCCGCCTCCAGGGCGCGGCCAAGATCGCGCTCCAGCGCCGCGGATTCGGCCGAGCCGCTGGCTGCGTCGGGCGCCGGCCGCACCGGCTCATCGTCCTCCTTGCGGCTGGTGATGTCCGACACCAGGCCCAGACAGCGATCGACGCGTGCGCCATCGCCCAGCATCGTGGCGCGCAGCTCGAGCCAGGGATAACGCTTGCTCTCGCTGCGCACGCGGAATTCCATGCGGAAAGCGAGCCCGACATGGCCGCGATAGTCTTTCATCGCGTGCTGGTATGTCTCTCTGTCGCCCGGATGGATGCGCCCCACCCAGGCGGCATGCGCCAGATTTTGCGCGCCCGCCCTCAGCCCGATGAGGGCCGCGGCCTCGGCCGACAGGCGCACCACGTCCTGGCGAAAATCCAGTTCGAACACGCCCTGATGCGAAGCGGCAATCGCTTGCAACGCCGCGACGTCTTCGGTGCGCGGCGGCGATGTATCGTCGTGTCCCACGGCCGGCGCGGTTTTCGGTGAACCCAGCACGCGCAACACCGCGATACCCTCGCCCGCTGCGATCGCGAGCGCCAGCAGCACCGTTCCCGCCGCGGCAAAGCCACCGACGATCGCGGGCGCCGACGGATTGTCGCGAAAGCCGCCCAGCGCAGCGACGGCCGCCGCGGTCGCGACCAGCGAAAACACCGAAGCGCTCGGTGCCAGAACGCGCGCCGGTGCGTTGCCCAGGCGCCCGCAATGCACGAGATAGGCCGTGATCGCGCCGCTGCCCGCGACCACCGCACATTCGGTCAGCAACATCGCGCCCGGAACGCCGATGAACGCGAGGATCGAGACCGCGACGATGGCGATGAGCGCCCATTTCAGCCAGCGTTCCGCATCCGGCCACAGTTCCCACACCGGCACGACGATATTGGCCAGCCGCAAACCGGCGGCCAGGCACAGGCCCACGATCATGACCGAGAAGCCGTAAGGACCGCCGACGACCGTGAACCATCCGGCATCGAACACGCCGGTTTCCGCCAGCATCGCCAGGAAGATCACCGCGATGGTGATCGCGGCCCAGCGCGGCGCGGCGTGACCGGTCATGAACGCCAGGCCGGCGGCGATGGCCAGCGCCGCCGCCATCAGCCCAGCCACCGCGGCGAAGAAGATCGCAAGCTGGCGCTCATGCGCGACCAGGGCCGGCTCCATCCAAGCCTCGACCGACGGCCGCGCGTCGGCGTCCGCCATGCGCACCGCCAGGGCCGCAGAGCTTGCCGGCGGCACCACCACGCGGAAGGCATGACGGCCATAGGCGCGCGCCGGCTCGATCGTGACCTCGGCGTCGGCACTGGCGATCTGGCGGATCGAGGGGCGGGCGCGGCGCGGAAAGAACCGCAGGCTCGCGCCGGCCGGTTGGCCCGCCAGCAGGATGCGCGTCACCGGCCGCACCGAATCGTTGGTGGCCGTGATCATGTACCAGAGCGAACCGTCATGCGTTGGCTGCGCGCCATAGAACGCCAACGAGTTGTCGAGATCGACCATCGGATCGGTGGATGCGAAATTGACCGCGCCGGGCGTCCGATGCGTCGCCGCGACGCCGGCGGACACCGCGATCAGCAACAACAGAAGAGCAGTCAGAATTTTCTGCACACAATCAATCCGGAAAAAGCGACGGAAAGCCGATTCGCCGAGGCTAGGCCAATTGCGTCTCTTCCGCGAGCAGCGCGAACAGGACATGGTCCTGCCAATCGCCATTGATCTGCAGATAGCGCTTCGCCACGCCTTCCTTGCGGAATCCGGCTTTCACCAGAAGATGCTGTGACGGTTCGTTCGCCGGCAAGCATGCCGCTTCGATTCGATGCAATCCCAAGGTGCGGAATATGAACGGAACCAACGCGCGCACCGCCTTGTTCATATAACCCTGCCGCGCGAAGCGCTCGCCCACCCAATAGCCCAGCGCGCAGCATTGCGTCACGCCGCGGCGCACATTCGACAGCGTGCAGCCGCCCAGCAGCGAATTGTCGTCGCTGCGAAACACGAAGAAGGCGTAGGCCGTGTCGTGGCGCGTCTCCTTCGCGTATCGCTTGAGGCGACGGCGGAAAGCGCCGCGCGTGAGCTCGTCCGTCGCCCAACTCGGTTCCCAAGGCGCCAGGAACGCGCGGCTGTCGTGGCGCAGCTTCGACCACTGCACATAATCGGCCATGCGCGGATAGCGCAGATAGACGCCGTCGCCCTTGATCACCGGTTGTTGGCCGCCGGGAAAGGTGAGACCGCGCATGAAGGCCATGGGCCCGGTGTTCATTCCGCCGCCTTGCGAATGGCGCCGAAGCGTGCCGCGAAGCTGTCGTAGCTCTCGAGCTTGCCGAGCGGACCGACGGCGGCAGTGGCCGGACGCGCCGTCGCCATCACGCGCTCGCCGAAGCGGCGCACCGAGGACGCATCCACCGCATCGAGCTTGGCGATCACTTCCGCCAGCGGCAGGACGCGGCCATAGGCAAGCAACTGCGTAGAGATCTGCTCGCTGCGCGCGGAGGGCTTTTCCAGCCCCATCAGGAAGCCGGATTTGAGCTGCGCCTTGGCGCGCGCGATCTCGGCCTCGTTGGCGTTGGCCGCAAGCGCCGCCATCTCGCCGGCAACCACCGCGGAGATTTCGGCCGCTTCGCTCTGCCCCGTGCCGGCGTAAACCCCGACGATGCCGCTGTCGGTGGACGATTGCGCGAAGGCGTAGATGGTGTAGCAGAGCCCGCGCTTCTCGCGCGCTTCCTGAAACAGGCGCGAAGACATGCCGCCGCCGAGTGCGGTGGCATAAACCTGCGCGACGAAGATGTCCGGATCGTCGCTCGCCACGCCCGGAAACGCATAGGTGACATGGACCTGCTCAAGATCGTCGTCGGCGCGCAGTTCGCCGCCGCCGTAACGCGCGGCGAGTGCATGCGGTCCGTCGCCACTCTTGAGGCCGGCGAATTTCTCAGCCACCAGCTTCACGATCGTGGCGTGATCGACCGCGCCCGAAGCGATGAACGTCATGCCGCCGGCGCGGTAATTGGCGCCCATATAGGTGGCGAGCTGCTCGCGGCTGAAAGCGCTGACGGTTTTTTCCTCGCCCAGGATCGGCCAGCCCAGCGGCTGATCGGGATAGGCGACCGATTGCAGATGATCGAACACGATGTCGTCCGGCGTATCCTTTGCCTGGCCGAGCTCCTGCAGCACCACCTGGCGCTCGCGCTCCAGCTCCATCTGATCGAAGGTGGGATGGGTGAGGATGTCGGCGAGGATGTCGATGCCGAGCGGGACATCCGCTTTCAACAGGCGCGCGTGGAACGCCGTCTGCTCGCGGCTGGTGTAGGCGTTGAGGAAGCCGCCGACATTTTCCATCTCCTCGGCGATCTGGCGCGCGCTGCGCCGCTCGGTGCCTTTGAAGGCCATGTGTTCGAGCATGTGGGACACGCCCATCAGGGCGCGCGTCTCATGCCGTCCGCCGCAGTTGACGTAGACGCCGATGGCCGCGCTCTCCAACCCCTTCATGGGATCGGTCACAACGGTCAAGCCATTGGCAAGCTTGGTGATTTCTACGTTCATGGTGGCTGGATATCCTGGAGAAGGCGAACCCCGCCTTGGTCTTAAAGCCTCTTTGCCGTTGGCGGCAAGGCCCGCGGGACGGGGCTGAATTTGGCCAAATCGCGAAATTTGGGGGTCGAAAAAGAGCCAATACGCCCGTCGGCCGGAATCGCTTTTTCAAAAGCGCGCATGATACCGCGCGGCGCCGCGCACCCTGTTCAGGTTTCTTCCAAGTTCCCATTTGTTTTGCGATTTTGCCCTGGAGGGTATCCCCCTCCCCTCTCGAAAAACGCGAGAACTGGGCACAATTCCAGAGCTAAGTGAAATATGGGTTTCAAGAGTGACGGTTCAAGGGGCGGGTAGTGTCCTAATTTGAATTTGACGGTGCGGCCCGCAATTGAAAGTTACAGTTCTCGCCATTGACCGAGCGATAGCCAGCAGCCAAGAGGCCGGAAACACACTTGCAATAGGGAGTATCGGGGGCTGAAAAGAAATCACCGTAGATCGGCCTCCAGGTCTGACAACTCGCTTTTTGGGCAGTCTGCGGGTTATGAAAATCACTACTGAAGGGCACACAGGCCGAAAGGATGATGGCCGCAACCAATATAATCTCCAATCGCCTCATTTTGCCTTCGCTTCCGCCACGATAGCCGCTCTAACGGCATCACGCGGCCCATTGATCGGTGGCACCCCTAGCACCGCAAAGAACATGCGCCGGCCGTCATCCATCGCATAGGACCACGCATAGGCCCGTGTAGCCTTCGGGTGGTCCGCTAGGTCGAAGACGTGGACGGTGCCGTCCCAGACTGTCTCGCCGTTGTGCGTCTCATGCACTGGGACCGACTGCACAAACGTAGCCGTGCCGCCGTGTTCGGATTCGATGGCGCGTGCTAGCTGGCAGGTTCCGACTTCGTAGTTCATAGCGCCGCAGTATAGCACGGTTTTTTCCCGCGCTCTTTACGCAGGAAACGGCCCCCTTTCCAAAGCATGGTAAGAGGCCTTTCCCGTCGTCTTCGCCATAGTCAAATGCGAATTGGACCGGACCACTAAACCGAGGGTAATTCCGGTCAAGTTTGCCGTGGAAGTCATCCCAATCACTGCTCAACCGCATTGTAGCTATTACCGCGCCCAATGCGCATCCACCGGACGTTGCGTGTTACCCCTGCCATGGCGGCGGGTGTTTCTGATAGGTTGTGGTCGCTAGAGGAATTGGTGGAGGAAACGTCGCGATGAAGTTTCTGCTCGCTACGGCGTTGGCACTCGTCACCGCTACCGCAGTGAACGCCACACCAGTAAAGAGCGAAACTCGGGCGTGCGCCCTAGTAAAACATCGCGTGGCGAAGGTCTGGAATGTTCCTTTGTCCGAAATCAGGTTCTGCGACTTCATTGAACCGAAATACGCCCCAGCAGGTTGGATTGTAATAGGACCACATGCAACGCCGACCAAACCTACGCCGCCTATAGGCAGCACACTTATGGGGTGGTTTGCGGTTCGGAAGAGCACCGGCCAGGTTTTCATTTGGAATGATGCAGAAGACGTTCCGGGCAAGCCACTATGAACGCCCGACCGACGGCCGCGCCGCCACAATAGGACAATCTGCCGAAATCAAATTAGGACATCACCAAGGGGCGGTCACAACAGGATTTGTCCGGAAACGCGGACATATCTCGAAGCGAAAAAATTTCCCTCAACCGGTATTGCCCGCCAGGGTGCATTGCAGGCTTTGGGCGCCGGCGCCGGTCGTGACGATGTCGATCAGCGGTTTCTTGCCCACACTGAGGAAATAATAGGTCTGCGCGTCGATGAGGTTCACCGTGTTGCCATTGGCAGCGGGAATGTATTGGGACACGGGCAGAAAACTCACATTATTGCCTCCATCGCCGCTCAGATAGGCCTCGAAGGCGCTGCCATCCGCGGTCAGCACAAATCCGCACGAAACATGGCGGATCAACGTGTTGGCGGCCGTGGTCGCGGGAAACGCGATCTGGCAGGTGCCCGGCGCGGTGCAATTGCCCAGCTCAGTTTGCTGATATGCACTTTTCGTGGGGTTGAACGCCGTTGCCGGCGCCGCGCCCGGCGGACCATTCACGCTCGGAAAAGGTGCGGCGCCCGCGCTGACGCTGCACAATGTGACGCTAGACAAAAGCAACGCGGCCGAAGCCGCACAAGCGAGCCCGCGCATCGTAGAGTCCTCCTTGGCGGATGGACTTTCGCCCTCTGGATCGCCCGCGACTATCGGGCGACGCCGGTATCGCTGAGATTCTAGAGCCGCAAAACAAGCCGCCCGCGCGAGCGGTGATAGGCCAGAAAGACGATCAGCAGCCCCAGCGCCAGGGCGAACCAGGTCAGCGCGTATTGCATGTGATTGTTGGGCAGATCGACGATGGTCTGCCCGCCTTTCGGCCAGCCGCCGGGATTGGGCGTGGCGTCGGCCTCCAGGAACACCGGCAGCACATTCTTCCAGCCGAACGCGGCGGCCAGCGCCGCAGGATCGCGCGTATGGACGACGCGCGTCGCCTTGTCGGCCGGCGGCGTGAACCAGTTGGGCGCCGAAGGCTTGCGCAACACGCCCACGATGCTGCGTTCACCGCTGAGCTGCGCGGGCGTGCGCAACTCACGTCCGCCGGGCGCCGCGGGAACGAAGCCGCGATCGACAATCAGCGCCGCGCCGTCGTCCAGGCGGAACGGCGTGACGATGTGATAGACCGGCAGGCCGTGTTCGCCGGTCGTGAAGAAACGGATCTGCTGCGCATTGTCGAAATGGCCGCGCGCAATCACCCGCCGGTAATCCGCCGCATCGACATGCGCCGGGTCGCTTGCCGGCAACACCGCCGCCAGGCTCTGCGGCGGGGCGCTGAGGCCGTAGTGAATGCGCGCCAGAAGATCGAGCTTCCAGTGCAGCCGCTCGATCTGCCACACGCCCAGCGAAATCAGAATCGCAAACGCCGGAAGAAACCACAGCGTCGGCACCAGCATCGGGCGGAAGGAAACGCGCATTTCAATCCGCCAGCCTGCCCTCGCGCGCCTGATGCTTGAATTGCAGCACCATCAGCGCGGCTTTCACCAGGCGCAATCCGCCGAAGACGACGATAAAGATCGTGGGTAGCCAGATGACCGCGTGGACCCAATAAGGCGGCGAATAGGCCGTTTCCACGATCAGCGCGCCGCCGGCGACCACGATGCCCGCCAGCAGGATGACGAACACCGTCGCGCCGTCGCCGACGTCGAATTTGGAATAATCCAGTCCGCAAGCGGTGCAGGCGGGCGCGATGTCGAGATAGCCTGCGAATAGCGCACCCTTTCCACAGCGCGGGCAACGCGCCAAGAGGGTCGCCCCAGGAACAGAAGGCTGAGAAGTCATGTCGCCCATCCATCACCTCCCCCTTTGCGGGCCCCTTGTGGGCCGCTTGTGAAGAGGTCGAATTGCTCGAGCGTAGTCAAAGCAATTCGGGTGGAGGGGCGCACCAAACACCCCGCCCGCTTTGCTCGCGGCCTCCCCACGAGGGAGAGGTCATAAAACCTCACGCCATGGTGACCGCGGACGCGCCCCATACATAGATGCAGGTGAACAGGAACAGCCACACCACATCGACGAAGTGCCAGTACCAGGCGGCGGCCTCGAAGCCGAAATGCCGGTCCGCGGTGAACTGGCCGGCGATGGCGCGCCCCAGGCACACGATCAGGAACGTCGTTCCGATAATCACGTGCGCGCCGTGAAAGCCCGTCGCCATGAAGAACGTCGAGCCGTAGATGGCGTCGAAATTGCCCGCGCCCGCGGCGAGGTTGATATGCGCCGCATCGGTGAACGGTGCCAGCGCCAGATGATTGAAGCCGAAGGTGAACGGCGCGTGGCTGTATTCCCAGGCCTGCACGCCGGTGAACGCCAGTCCGAGCAGCACCGTCAGCACGAGCCCTTCGATCGCGCCCTTGCGGTCGCCGTGCTGGAGCGCGTGATGCGCCCAGGTGACGGTCGTGCCGGAGGTGAGCAGCAACAGCGTGTTGATCAGCGGCAGATGCCAGGGATCCAGCGTGGTGATGCCGTTCGGCGGCCACGCCCCGATGCTGACATCGTGCGGGAACAGCGAGAAATTGAAGAACGCCCAGAACCAGGCAAGGAAGAACATCACTTCCGAGGCGATGAACAGCACCATGCCGAAGCGCAGGCCCAGCTTCACCACCGGCGTATGGTCGTGCAGCACCACGGACTCGCGCGCGACGTCGCGCCACCAGCTCGCCATCGTGTAGAGCACTAGAACGGCGCCGACGACGAAGATCCAGGGCTGGCCCGCGAGCGGCCCGAAGAACTTGGAGGCGCTGAAGTTCATCCAGAACACCGCCCCGATCAGCATCGTAAACGCGCCGACGGAGCCGATGATCGGCCACGGGCTGGGATCGACCAGATGGTAATCGTGATGTACTTCGCCGTGTGCCATATCCGCCTCTTCTATTGCGTCATCTCGACCACGTGGCCTCCAAGCCGCACGATCGTCATGACGAAAAACAATATCACCAACCCGCCCAGAATCAGCGCGATAGCCCAGTTTCGCCTGCGCCGCTCACGTCCGATACGCTCTTCTTCCGGTCCTTCATTGTCCATCGCCTCACATCCAGCGCGCGAACGGCGCGATGCCGATCAGATGTTCGCCGATCAGGCTCGCGAACAGCGCGAAGAGATAGACCAGAGAGATCGCAAACAGCTTGCGCGCAGCCGGCTCGCGGACCTCGTCCGTCTCGCGCAGCACGCGCACCGAATCCACCACCATCCAACCGCCGAACAGCGCGGCGCAGGCCAGATAGAGCGGACCGCCGAGCCCGATGGCGGCAGGCGCCAAGCCCGCAGGCAGCAACACGAGCGCATAGCCCAGGATCTGCCAGCGGGTCGAACGCTTGCCTGCGACCACCGGCATCATGGGAACCCCGGCGCGGGCGTAATCGTCGGACCGGAATAGTGCCAGCGCCCAGAAATGCGGCGGCGTCCACAGGAAGGTGATGAGCACCAGCACCAGTGGCGCCAGCGAAAGATCGCCCGTGACCGCGGCCCAGCCGATGGCCGGCGGCAACGCGCCGGCCAGTCCGCCGATCACGATGTTCTGCGCCGTGCGCCGCTTCAGCCACAGCGTATAGACGCCGACGTAGAAGAAGATCGTGAACGCCAGCAGCCCCGCGGCGAGGAAATTCACCATCAGCGCCATGATCGCCACCGATCCGGCCGACAGCCACCAGCCGAATGTCAGCGCTTCGCCGCGGCCGACATGGCCCAGCGGGATCGGCCGCGAGGCGGTGCGTGCCATCAACCGGTCGATGTCGGAGTCATAGGCCATGTTCAGCGCGCCCGACGCGCCCGCGCCTACCGCGATGCAGAGCAACGCCGTGAAGGCGGTGGCGACATCGACATGCCCGGGCGCGACCACAATTCCCGCCAGCCCCGTGAAGATGACCAGCGACATCACCCGCGGCTTCAGCAGCGCGAAGAAGTCGCCGACCGAGGCGGTTTGCGGCGTGTCGTAGGCGCTGACGAAAGCCATCAGATGATCCGGGGCAGCTCGTTATAGGTATGAAACGGCGGCGGCGACGGAAGGGTCCATTCCAAGGTCGTGGCGCCCACGCCCCAGGGATTGTCCCCTGCCCGGCGCTTGCGCGCAAAGGCGTCTATCAGCACCGCCAGGAACACCAGCACGCCGAAACCCGCGATGAAGGCACCGATGGACGAGACGAAATTCCATCCCGCATAGGCATCGGGATAGTCCGCGACGCGCCTTGGCATGCCGGCCAGACCCAGGAAGTGCATCGGGAAGAAGGCGATGTTCACGCCGATGAACGTGATCCAGAAATGCAGCTTGCCGAGGAACTCGTTGTACATATAGCCGGTGATCTTCGGGAACCAGAAATAGAAGCCCGCGAAGATCGCGAACACCGCGCCGAGGCTCAGCACATAGTGGAAGTGCGCCACCACGTAATAGGTGTCCTGCAGCACGACATCGACGCCGGCATTCGCCAGCACCACGCCGGTGACGCCGCCGACCGTGAACAGGAACACAAAGCCCACCGCCCACAGCATCGGCGTCTTGAACTCGATCGAGCCGCCCCACATGGTCGCGATCCAGGAGAATATCTTGATGCCCGTGGGCACCGCGATGACCATCGTGGCGAACACGAAATAGGCCTTGGTATCGACGCTGAGGCCCACCGTGTACATGTGATGCGCCCACACCATGAAGCCGATGAAGCCGATGGCCACCATCGCGTAGGCCATGCCCAGATAGCCGAACACCGGACGCTTGGAGAACGTCGCGATGACGTGGCTGATCATGCCGAAGCCCGGCAGGATCAGGATGTAGACTTCCGGATGTCCGAAGAACCAGAACAGATGCTGGTAGAGGATCGGATCGCCGCCGCCGGCCGCGTTGAAGAACGACGTGCCGAAATGGCGGTCGGTGAGCAGCATGGTGATGGCGCCCGCCAGAACCGGCAGCGACAGCAGCAGCAGGAACGCGGTCACCAGGATCGACCACACGAACAGCGGCATCTTGTGCAGCGTCATGCCCGGCGCGCGCATGTTGAAGATCGTGGTGATGAAGTTGATGGCGCCCAGGATGGACGACGCGCCGGCGATGTGAATCGCGAAGATCGCGAAATCCATCGCTGGCCCGGGCGAGCCCGTAGTGGAGAGCGGCGCGTACATCGTCCATCCGCCGCCCATGCCGATGCCGCCGCTGTCGCCTTCCACGAACATCGAAAGCACGAGCAGGGTGAAGGAAAACGGCAGGAGCCAGAACGAGATGTTGTTCATGCGCGGGAACGCCATGTCGGGCGCCCCGATCATCAGGGGCACCAGCCAGTTGCCGAAACCGCCGATCATCGCCGGCATGATCATGAAGAAGATCATGATGAGGCCGTGGCCGGTGACGAACACGTTGAAGCGGTGCGGGTCGCCGAAGACCTGCAAGCCGGGATACATGAGCTCGGCACGCATCATCATCGAGAACGCCGCGCCGATCAGCCCGGCGCAGATGGCGAAGATCAGGTACATCGTCCCGATGTCCTTGTGGTTCGTCGAATAGACGTACCGGCGCCAGCCATGCGGCAACGGATGCTCTTCGTGGGCGTGTGCGACGTCTGCCATCGTGCTTGTCCTTATTTCGCCGCGAGCGCGTTGGCGCCGGGCCCGTCATTGGAGGCGAACTTCTTCTTCGCCGTCGCGACCCAGGCGTTGAACTGATCCTGAGTCACCACTTTTAACTCGATCGGCATGTAGGCGTGGTGCGCGCCGCAAAGCTCGGAGCATTGGCCGTAATAGGTGCCGACGCGATCGGCCTTGAACCAGGTGCGGTTTATGCGCCCCGGCACGGCGTCCATCTTCACGCCCATCTGCGGCATGGCCCAGCTATGAATGACGTCGGCGCCGGTGGTATCGACCTCGACCACCTTGTTGACCGGCACATAGACAGGATTGTCGACGCCCAGCAGGCGCGGCTCGCCCGCCTTCGCCGCCGCGGCATCGGAAAGACCCAGCGAGTCGAACTGCAGATTGCCCTTGGTCGGATATTGATAGGTCCAGAACCACTGCTTGCCGATCGCGGTGATCGTCAGGTCGGGGGTGGGGATGTCCGCTTCGTAGTAGAGCAGCTTGAAGGACGGAATGGCGATGATCACCAGGATGATCACCGGCACCAGCGTCCAGACGATCTCCAGCGTGGTGTTGTGGCTGACCTTGCTGGGCACCGGATTGGCGCGGTGATTGTAGCGGATGATGATCCAGATCAGCAGCGCCAGGACGAACAGCGTCACCGCCGTGATGATCACCATGACGAAGTGGTGGAAGTCCTCGATGCGTTCCATCACCGGCGAAGCGGCTGGCTGAAACCCCAGCTGCCAATCATGCGGTAGCGCGAACGCCGCCCCGCTTGCGAGCACCCCCGCCAAACCTGTTCCAAGTCCGATTAGTTTGCGTAGCATCCGGCGACCTCAAAAAGGCACGGCGGGCGACAGAAGGCCCCCACAGCCTTGTAGATTCGTGGACAGGATTTAGCGACCCTAAGCCCATGAAGTCATTGCGACCTTATGGCACGGGCGCTGGCGCGGGCTGAAGACGGGTGGCGAAATCCGGGCGAAGAGACACTATCTAAAGGCGGCAACGAGATTCCCGGAGTGCGTCATATGGCATCCAGCGACCTTTTCTTCAGCGGATCCGGCATGGATCGCAGCCGCGTGGATGCGCTGGTCGGCGATTCGCTCAAAGGCGCCGACGACGGCGAACTGTTCCTGGAATACCGCCAGAGCGAATCCTTCTCCTTCGACGATGGCCGGCTGAAGGCTGCCAGTTTCGACACCATGCAAGGCTTCGGCCTGCGCGCCGTGGCGGGCGAAGCCACCGGCTACGCGCATGCCTCGGAAATCTCCGAGGACGCGATCAAGCGGGCGGGCGAAACCGTGCGCGCGGTGACGCAGGGCTATTCCGGAACCGTCGCCGCCTCGCCGGCCCGCAGCAACAGCAAACTCTATTCCGATGTCGATCCGCTGAAGAGCGCGGAGTTCTCGGTCAAGGTGAAGGTGCTCGAAGACATCAATGCCTACGCGCGCAGCAAGGACAGCCGCGTGAAGCAGGTCTCCGCCAGTCTCGCCGGCGAATGGCAAACAGTAGAGATCGTCCGTCCCGGCGGCGAAATCTATCGCGACATCCGCCCGCTGGTGCGCATCGGCGTGTCGGTGGTCGTCGAGCAGAACGGGCGGCAGGAATCCGGTTTCTACGGCGGCGGCGGACGCAGCGGCTACGAAACCTACCTCGACGCCGACTACTGGCGCGCGGCCGTGGACGAAGCGCTGCGCCAGGCGCTGGTCAATCTCGATTCCATTCCGGCGCCCGCCGGCGAAATGAATGTCGTGCTCGGACCGGGCTGGCCCGGAATTCTTCTGCACGAAGCCATCGGTCACGGGCTGGAAGGCGACTTCAACCGCAAGAAGACGAGCGCGTTCTCCGGGCTGCTCGGCGAGCGCGTCGCCTCGCCCGGCGTAACGGTGGTTGACGACGGCACCATTGCGGGCCGTCGCGGTTCCCTTTCCGTCGACGACGAGGGCACGCCAACATCGCGCACCGTGCTGATCGAGGACGGTATCCTCAAAGGCTACATGCAGGATCGCCAGAACGCGCGGCTGATGGGCGTGAAGGCGACAGGCAACGGACGGCGGCAATCCTATGCCAATTCGATCATGCCGCGGATGACCAACACCTACATGCTCGGTGGCGCCACGCCGCCGGAGGAAATCATCAAAAGCGTGGACAAGGGAATCTACGCGACGAATTTCGGCGGCGGCCAGGTCGACATCACCAACGGCAAGTTCGTGTTCTCCTGCACCGAGGCCTATCTGATCGAGAACGGCAGGATCGGCGCGCCGATCAAGGGCGCGACGCTCATCGGCAGCGGCCCCGAGGCGCTGACACGGATCAAGATGATCGGCAACGACATGAAGCTGGACGACGGCATCGGCACTTGCGGCAAGAACGGCCAGTCCGTGCCCGTCGGCGTCGGCCAACCGACGATCCGCCTGGACGGACTGACGGTCGGCGGCACGGCGGCTTGACGCCGTAGAACACGCCAGTGCAGCTTTCCGATTGACATGTGCAGCACATGCGAGCATCATTTACACATGTCCAAGATGATCCAACTGCGCAATGTGCCGGACGATCTGCACCGCAAGCTGAAAATGCGCGCGGCCGGCGCCGGCATGACGCTGTCGGACTTCCTCATCCGTGAAGCCACGCTGATCGTGGAACGGCCCACCGACGAGGAAATGCTCGCCCGGCTGAGAGCGCTTCCTCCCGTGAGGCTCAAAACATCGCCAGCGAAGATCATTCGCGAGATGAGAGATCGCTGATCGCGGATGGCCATTCTGGACGCATCGGTCGTGGTTGAAATACTGCTGCGCACCGATGCCGGGAGAGTCGCGCTCCGGCTGATCGCCACGGAGCGGCAAGGCGTCCATGCACCGCATCTTCTTGACATCGAGGTCATGTATGCCCTGCGCAGGCTCGTTCTGAAACAGGAACTTTCTCGGCAGGAAGCGGAGACCGCCGTCGAGTTTCTTCCTCAGTTGCAGATCATGCGTCACGCGCATGTTCTTCTTTTGCCGCGCATCTGGGCACTGCGCGAAGCGATCACGGCATATGATGCAGCCTATGTCGCCCTCGCCGAGATTCTCGACCTGCCATTATGGACCTGCGACGCCAAGCTGAGCCGTTCGCATGGCCACCGCGCCAAAATCGTTTTGCTGACGTGAGCCGCCGATGCTGATCTTCAAGATCGTGCATGCCCGCGAATGGGCCGAGGCGGACGGCGAATTTCGTGGCTCGGCCAAGGACCGTGCCGACGGTTTCCTGCACTTCTCCACGGCCGGGCAACTGCCGGGAACGCTCGCGCGCTATTACGCCAATGGGAACGATCTGCTTCTCGTCGCGGTCAAAAGCGAAGCGCTTGGCGAGGCGCTGAAATTCGAACCTTCGACAGGCGGCGAACTCTACCCGCATCTTTCCGGGCCGTTGCCGACCTCAACTGTGACGTGGGTGCGCGAACTCCAACGCGATCATGCAGGCAATTTCATCCTTCCGCTTCAGCCGTGACGCAGCTTCAGGCCCAGAATCGTCGCGGCGAGAACGAAGGTGACCGCGTTCGATGCGATGATCGGGATGTCGCGCAGGAAAATTCCGTAGATCAGCCATAGGCCGATGCCGGTGGTGTACGCCAGAAACATCGCGAGCGAGATATCCTTGGTGGAGCGGGTCGTCCACGTTCGCAACACCTGCGGCACGAAGGAAACCGTCGTCAGGAACGCGGCCACAAGTCCGACAACCGTCACATACATTTTTAGCGACCCGCTTCGTTCGCCGATGACCATGCCGGTGTTGTGGCAATCGCGCAATCGTTTGCGCGCCCCGAACGCGCGGGCGTAACATCGCAGGAGCGCAAGCGGAGACCGGCGATGAAATACAACCAGCTCGGCAATACGGGATTGTTCGTTTCGGAGATCTGCCTCGGCACCATGACGTTCGGCGGCGCCGGATTCTGGAAAGTCGTGGGCGAACTCGACCAGAAAGCGGCGACGGGCCTGGTGGCGCGCAGCCTGGAGGCGGGCGTGAATTTCATCGACACCGCGGACGTCTATTCCGAAGGCCGCTCGGAGCAGCTCACCGGCCAGGCGCTGAAAGATGTCGGCATCAAGCGTTCGGACGTGGTGCTCGCCACCAAATGCTACGGCCGAGTCGGCAAGGGCCCCAACGACATCGGCGCCAGCCGCGGACACATTATGGATTCGATCTCGCGCAGTCTCGAACGCCTGCAGACCGATCACGTCGATCTTTATCAGATCCACGCCACCGACTCCGTCACGCCGGTGGAGGAAACCATGCGTGCGCTGGACGATCTCACGCGCCAAGGCATGGTGCGCTATGCCGGCGTGTCGAACTGGCAGGCGTGGAAGATCATGAAGGCGCAAGGCGTCGCCGATCATCGCGGCTATGCGCGCTTCGAGACGCTGCAAGCCTATTACTCCATCGCTGGGCGCGACCTGGAGCGCGAGATCGTTCCGCTGCTGCAGGATCAGAAGATCGGCTTGATGGTGTGGTCGCCGCTCGCGGGCGGGTTGCTTTCCGGCAAGTTCGGTCCTGGCAGCAACGGTCCGGAAGGCACACGGCGCGCGGCGTTCGATTTTCCGCCGGTGGACAAGGACCGCGCCTGGAAATGCATCGAAGCCATGCGCGCCATCGGCGACACGCACGGCGTCAGCGTCGCGCGCGTGGCGCTGGCATGGATCCTCGCCAAGCCCTTCGTCACCACGATCATCATCGGCGCCAAATCGATGGAGCAACTCGACGACAATCTGGACGCCGCCAAGCTTCACCTCACAGCGGAAGAAATGTCGAAGCTCGACGACGTCAGCGCCCTGCCCGCGGAATATCCGGGCTGGATGGTCGCGCGCCAAGGCGCGGAACGACGGCCGCAGCCCAAATAATATGCTAGACTCTCCCTCTATTGGCTGGAGAGATGGTCATGCGCTTTCTTTTTATGCTTTTGGGCATCGTCGTGCTGCTCGCCGGACTTTTCTGGGCCGCGCAAGGTTACGGCTTCGTGCAATGGCCGCCGCACGCCCCGGGCCGCTTTACGATGGTCGGCGATATGCACTGGGTTTATTACGGCCTTGCGACCGCCGTGGTGGGTTTGCTGATCGTTCTTTTTGCGCGCCGGCGCCGCGTCCGCCGTTAGTCGCGCAGGAGTTTGACGAAAATGATCTCGGGATCGTCGGGATCCAGATTTTCGATCCGGCCGCTCGGCTTGTAACCGCGCTTTTCGAGAAGCGCGCGCATCGGCGCGTTCGATTCATTGATGGACGTGAAGATGCGATCCGCGCGCACCGAGCGCTCGATGGCGAGGAGCAGCGCGCTGCCCGCGCCGCCACGCCGCGCGTTCTCGGCGACATGCACGAGCTCGATGAAATCGCGATGGAAGAAGTTGCTCGTCAGGACGCCGTAGCCGATGACCTGCCCGGCGGCTTCCACCACCCAGCAGTTTCGCGCGGCGATCGCGGCATCGACGAGTGCGCGGCGGGCAAGGTCGTCCGCCACGCGCGGATCGAACGTCGCGAAAAGACGCCGGTCGCGCGTACCTGCATGGCGCGTGTGAACAACATTGCCGGTCATGGTAGAGAGAATACGCGCAAATCGCCGCCCGGTTCAGAGAAAATTGTACGCGCTGAACAGGTGGCGAACATCGCCTTTCCACGCGCCGTGGTAATTCGCGAGCAATTCTTCCGCACGCGTCTGCCGGCGTGAGACAAGTTCGCGCAATGGATTGAGGAAACCGTCCTCGCTCATGCCGGCCGCGTCGTTCGAGGCGCGCCGGCGCAGGCCCTCACCGGAAATGTCGAGCATGCGCTGCGCCAGCTCGCCGACGGTGGTCTTGCGGAACGGCGTGCGGAAGCCCTGCCGCGCCACCGCATCGCGCATCGCCCAGCGCTCCTCGTCCGTCCAGTCCTTGACGAGATCCCACGCCGCATCCAGCGCCACCTGATCGTAATAGATGCCGACCCACAGCGCCGGCAAGCCGCAGATGCGCCGCCATGAGCCGCCGTCCGCCCCGCGCATCTCGAGGAAGGTCTTGAGGCGGACTTCCGGGAATATGGTGGTGAGATGATCCGCCCAGTCGGCCATCGTCGGCTCGATGTCTTTCACCTCCGGAATCGCGCGCGCCATGAAGTCGCGGAAGCTTTTGCCCGAGAGGTCGATATATTTGCCGTCGCGATAGATGAAGTACATCGGCACATCGAGCGCGTAATCGACATAACGCTCGAAGCTCATGCCATCGTCGAACACCCAGGGCAGCATGCCGCTGCGCTGGTTATCGACATCCGTCCAGATGTGCGAGCGGTATGAGAGAAAACCGTTGGGCTTGCCTTCGCGGAACGGAGAGTTCGCGAACAACGCGGTCGCCACCGGCTGAAGCGCGAGGCCGACGCGGAACTTCTTGACCATGTCCGCTTCGGATCCGAAATCCAGATTCACCTGCACCGTGCAAGTGCGGAACATCATTTCCAATCCGTAGCCGCCGACGCGCGGCATGTAGGCGCGCATGATCTTGTAACGGCCCTTGGGCATCATCGGCACTTCGTCCAACCGCCAATCCGGCGCATAACCCAGACCGAGCACGCCGACATCGATGTCGCTCGCCACTTCGCGCACCTGCTCGAGATGGGTGTTCACCTCGGCACAGGTCTCATGCACGCTTGCCAGCGCCGCGCCGGAAAGCTCGAACTGGCCGCCGGGCTCCAGGCTCAGCGAGGCGCCGTTCTGGGTCAGTCCGATGATGTTGTCGCCTTCGTTCACCGGCTCCCAGCCGAAACGCTTCATGCCGTCCAGCAACGCGCGGATTCCGGATGGACCTTCGTAAGGCACGGGCTTGAAGGTGCGGGGGTCGTAGACGAATTTCTCGTGCTCGGTACCGATGCGCCATTTTTCGCGCGGCTTCGCGCCCACCGACAAATGGCGGACGAGATCGTCGCGCGAGCCGATTGGCCCGCCCGCGGATTGCGGGATCGACATGCGCCTCCTCCAGGCAGCTTCAGGCGATATTGCCCCTTCGGCCTTGTGTAAATCTTGAACTGGCCGTTCAGTTGTCCGTTATGTAGTGGCCGGCCTCGAGTCCCGCAAGGGAACGGTCCCCGCGTGCCGCATGGTTCGCCATGCCGCCGCGTGAGACAATGCGGCGAAGACCGGTTGCCGTCATCGTCATTTGGCAGGCAAGAGCGTGGCAAAGGAACAAATGGCAGAGAAGAAGAAAAATAAAAAGCAGCGGCGTCAGCATCGCAATAACAGGCAGGCAGCGGCGGCCGAGGCGAAACGCGCGCAAGTCCAGAAGAAGCGCGCGAAGAAAGCACGCCGCGCGCGCCGGAATAAAAAAGAGGCCGCCGCAGCCGAGGCACAGCGCGCGGCGCTGCAAAGGAAGCGCGCGAAAAACAAGCGGCGGAAAAAAGCGCAGGCGAAGTCCGAAGCTGCCGAAGCGGCCGCAGCCAGCGCAGTAGCCACCGATGAAAGCCCCAAAGCCAAGAAGAAAAAACCGCGCCCGATAGAAAAGCCTGCCGACGCCAAACCCACGCCGCCAGCCGAGCCGCTTCCGATGCAGCGTCTGTCGAGCCAGGACGACGACATAACGACATTCGAATCCGCCGATGCGATCGACCTTCAGGTCTTCTCACAAGGCCGCTTTGTGGTGGATTGCGACGGTGTTCCGTTTCACGCCTTTCTGCAGCGCTCGCAGGAGAAGCGCCTCTTCGTCCTGCTGGATGGCGCTGTCTCGCGGAAGCCCGATCTGGCGATTTTCGAGCGTCGCGGCTGGGCCGCGCTGATGCCGGGCAATATCCTGTGCATTTCCGATCCGACGGTTCATCTCTTCGACAAATTGGCCGTCGGCTGGTATGTCGGCACGCATGAGCGCGATTACACCGCGCTCATGGCGCGGCTGGTGGATCGCGTCGCAAGCCAGCTCGGCTTGACGCGGTCCGACATCGTTTTTTACGCCAGTTCGAGCGGCGGCTTTGCGGCGCTGATGTGCGCGCGGCGCCTGCCGGGATCGAACTGCATCGTCGTCAATCCCCAGATCGACATCGCCAAATACGCAGGGAAGGCGCACCGCAAGCAGTTCGCGCTCGCGTTTGCCGGCGAAAGGAAATTCAAGGATGTCGCCGGAATGCACAGCAAACGTCTATCGGTGCTGGAAGCCTTTCCGAATGCCGCCAGTCTGCCGCCGATGGTGTATGTGCAGAACAAAAAGGACGCTGCTCATTTCCAGCACCATTACGAAGTCTTCTGCGAGACCTATGCAGCGCCCAGGGAAGGCGGCGTCGGCGCGGGCGGCCGCGTGCTGACGCTGGTCTTTGAGCACGGCGAGGGTCACGGCCTGGAACCGCGCCCTCTCGTGCGTCCACTCATCGCCGAAGCCCTGGCGTTCTTCACCCAGATCGCGCACAGCCCGAAATAAGCGAAAGGCCCGCGCCGCATCGCGGCCGGGCCTTCGCGAATGCTCCTGTCCGCCGCTAGGCGCGCGTACCCGACCACGGGAACGAGCCGAAATTGCCGGCCTTCACATTGCCGCTCATGGCGTCGCCGTTGACGGTGCCCGCGAATTCGAGCGTCATCGGAAATGGCGAGGTGATGGACACTTTCCAGGAGACGTTGTCGCCATCGACTTTGCCATCGGCGATTTCCTGCGAATTGCCCTGCGCCGTGCCTGTGCCCTTAAGGGCGCCGCCCTCGGCCTTGAAATTCAACTCGGATTTCTGTGCGCCCATGGGCGAATTGACTGTGACATTCCACTTTCCGTCGACGGACATGGCCGTTCCTCCAATGATCGGACCTATCCAAGCGTGTCGCGCGAGGCCGCGCAAGCCGGTCCGTCGCGCCAGTCGCCCCGCACGGCCTGCCACACGGCAAGCGCGGCCAGCGCGGCGGTATCGGCGCGCAGGATGCGGCGCCCGAGCGATACCGGCATGACAAAGGATTGCGCGCGAATTTTCTCACGTTCCGCTGCGTCAAATCCGCCTTCGGGCCCGGTGAGCACTGCCCAGCGCGCGCCATCCGCGTTCTTCAAAGCATCGGCAATCGCCGGCGCCTCGCCGGCCTCGTCGCAGAACACGAGTTTGCGATCCGCTGGCCAATTGGCGAGCAGCTTGTCGAGCGTCGTCGCCGGATGGATCGGCGGCACCGAGAGGCGCGCCGCTTGTTCCGCCGCCTCGATGGCATTGGCGCGCATCCGTTCGGTGTTGACGCGGGTCACGATGGTACGCCGGGTGAATACCGGCTGCAGCGCGCGAACGCCCAACTCCGTGGCCTTTTGCACGACATAATCGGCCGGCGTCTTCTTGATCGGCGCAAAGCACAGCCAAATGTCGGGCACCTCGCGCTGCGCTTCGATCTGCTTTTCGCAGACAAGCGCGCAGCCGCGCTTGGCGATGTCCGCAATTCTGGCCCGCCATTCGCCGTCGCGGCCATTGAACAGCGAGACCCCATCGCCGAGCTTCGCCCGCATCACATGGAGCAGATAATGCGCCTGCCCGTCGCCCGGCACGACGCGCGCGCCCACGCCCAACGCAGCATCGACGAACAATCTCACCTTGCCGCCGGGTTCGCTCAACCGATCCGCCATGATCGCAGCCTAGTTCTCGATCGCAAAGCCGGCCTCGCGCCAGGCCTTCATGCCGCCATCGAGCGCAGTGGCGCGCGTGAAGCCGAGCTCGCGCAACGTGGCCGCGGCCAGCGTCGAAATCTTGCCGACTTCGCAATAGACGACGATCCGCGCGGTGGGATCGGGCAATTCGTCGTTGACCCTGAGCTCGAGCTGGCCGCGCGGCAGATGCTTGGCGCCGGCAATGCGCCCGGCGGCGAACGCGTCTTTCTCGCGCACATCCAGCACGACGAGATCGTTCGGCCGCGCCGCGAGGCGGGTCGCGAGTTCGGCCATCGCCGTAAACGGCACTTTCGCCGTCGCCTCTGAGAGGAACTGCGCCACGGTCTTGCCGCCGCTCATGTTGGTGCGCAACGCTTCGGTCAAATGCGTCGGGGCGCCGAGGTTGAGATTGCGCATCATCGCCACGAATTCGCCGCGCTCGCGCTTCTGCAGACGCGGGTTCTGCGCGATCTCATCCGCTATGGTGGAATGCGAGCGGCCTTTGTAATCGTGCGCCGGATAGACTTTCAGCGCGCCATCCAGTTTCAGCAACTTGTCGAACAGGCTGTCGTAGAGCATGTCCGGATCGCCGCTCGGCAGATCGGTGCGTCCGGTGCCGCCGATCAGAAGCGTGTCGCCGGTGAACACGCGATCCTCGATCACGAGACACATCGAATCGCGCGTATGGCCCGGCGTGTGCAGCGCGCGGATGCGCATGCCGCCGAGCGCCAGGCTGTCGCCGTCGTCCAGCCGCAGATCGGCAAACGGCGCGGGGCTGTCGCGATGCATCACCACCGGCACGCCCAGACTGCGCGCAACCTGTTTGGTGGCCGAGAAGTGATCGGCGTGGGTGTGCGTGTCGATGACGTAGTGGATGCGCAAGCCATCGCGTGCCGCGAGTGCGTGATAGCGGTCGATCTGCGTCAGTTCCGGATCGATCAGCGCCGCCGCGCAGCGCTCGGTGCAGCCGAGGAGATAAGACTGGCAGCCGCCGGTGACGACCTGCTCGAACGACATGGCCATGTTTCGCGTCTCCTCCCGGCATGACAGTATGGCGCGCGGAATTGTGCAAGTGCGACCCAAAGCGATGACGGTCCCCACCCAGACAGCATCGGCGGACGCGGTCGCGCGGACATGGGTGGATCGCGCGCCCGCTGCGGCGCAGCCCTATCTGCGGCTGATGCGGCTGGACGGCCCTATCGGCACATGGCTGCTGTTCTGGCCTTGCGTGTTCGGACTGGCGCTCGGCGCGGCCACGATGGGCCGCGGTTTCGATTCATGGCGCGATGGCCGGCTGCTCATCCTTTTTGCGGTCGGCAGCCTGGTGATGCGCGGCGCCGGCTGCACCTTCAACGACATCGTGGATCGCGACATCGACGCGCAGGTCACCCGCACGCGCGGGCGCCCTATTGCCTCCGGCACAGTCAGCGTGAGACGGGCGATGGTGTTTCTCGCCCTGCAATGCCTGATCGGCTTGCTGGTCCTCGTTCAACTCAACAGGTTTTCGATCGCGCTGGGCGCGGCGTCGCTGATCCTCGTGGCGATCTATCCCTTTATGAAGCGGGTGACATGGTGGCCGCAGGCGTGGCTGGGCCTCACCTTCAATTGGGGGGCGCTTTTGGGGTTTGCGGCGGAAACGCGCAGCCTCGCGCTGCCCGCGTTCCTTCTCTACGCCGGCTGTTTCTTCTGGACGCTGGGCTACGACACCATCTACGCGCTGCAGGACATCGACGACGACGCGCTGATCGGGGTGAAATCCACCGCGCGGCTTTTCGGCGCGCGCTCGCCCCATTTCATTGCGCGGTTCTACGCGCTGGCGTGGCTTCTGATCGCGGCGAGCGCGCTGGCGGCCGGCATGAGCTGGCTGGCCCCTGCCCTGCTGCTCGCGGCCGGAATTCATTTCATTTGGCAACTCCAGGTGCTGGCCCCGGCCGATCCCGCCGTTTGCCTGAAGATTTTCCGGGCGAATCGCGATGCCGGCTTCCTGATCGCAACCGCCTTGGCCGTCGCGTGTTATAGCATTTGAGCAATCGGGGGAGATTCCATGACCGACGTAACCGTTCCGCATTCCATCATCGCACTGGTCTTCTATGCGCTGTGGGCGCTGGCGCTGGTGCTGATGATCGCCGCCGACCGGCTGCTGCTGGTCGCCAAGGGCGAAATGAAGAACAACGCCTTCGCCTCCGGCGTTCCGCACGGGACCGAATCCTATTGGCGGATCAACCGGGCGCACATCAACACGTGCGAGAACCTGGCGATCTTCGCTGCCATTGTCTTGTGCGGCTGGGTCGCGGGCATGGAGAGCGCAACCTTCAACTTGCTCGCGACCATCGTGGTGGTGGCGCGCATCGTCCAATCGGTCGTGCACATTTTCTCGGGTTCGCAGGGCGCGACCTGGCTGCGCACCCTGGCCTTCGCGGTGCAGATCGTGTGCGAAATATGGATGGCCATCCTGATCCTGGTCGCGATCAATATTTTCTGAGGCTCTACGGATGCGCTAGCTTTACGGCTGGAGCGTGGCTGACGCGCGACGCTTTAAGAGACTGATCGCGAACGGCTCGTACCATTTCGCGATTCCCCCCGCCACCAGCAGCGATAGCACAAACACCAGAGCCTCCATGGCATAGGGAACACGGCCGTCATGCGCGATCGCAAGGCGAACGGAAGCCGGTTCACCGGGGATGACAGGCAAATTGGCGGGTCTATAATCGCCGTATGAACGTCACGCGCTTCGACCCCACCGAGAAATTCTCCCCCCAGGAGATGGCGCAGGCGCGGGCGCGGTCGGACCTCAAGGGCACGCTCTGCATCCTTCACGCCTGGGCGGTGATCGCGGCCAGCATGGCGCTGTTCGCCGTCTGGCCCAATCCGCTGACATTTGTCGTCGCGATTTTGCTCATCGGCTCGCGGCAACTGGGTCTGGCCATCCTGATGCACGATGCCGCCCACGGCGCGCTGATGCAGACGCATCGCTGGAACGAGTGGGCGAGCCAGTGGCTTTGCGCCTATCCCGTGTTCACCGACACGATCCCCTATCGTCATTATCATCTGAAACATCATCGCTCGACACAACAGCCCGACGATCCGGATCTGGGCCTGTCGGCGAAATTCCCGATCACGCGCGCAAGCTTCCGCCGCAAGCTGATCCGCGACATTACCGGACAGACGGGTTTCAAGCAGCGCCGCGCACAAATCGGGGCGGCGCTTGGCCAGCCTGGCGCCGGCTTCGCCCTTCGCCTGGCGACATTCCGCAAAAAACTCGGCGGCCCGATTGTCGCCAACCTCATCCTGCTCGCAATCCTCGGCGCGCTCGGCCGCTGGTATTTCTATCCGCTGTTCTGGCTCTTGCCGCTCCTCACCTGGCAACAGGTGATTACGCGCGTGCGCAATATCGCCGAGCATGCCATCGTGCCGGACAATGACGATGTCTTCCGAAACGCGCGCACCACTTATGCATCATGGTGGGAGCGCATCCTGTTCGCACCGTATTGGGTGAACTATCACGTCGATCATCATCTTCTGTTCTATGTGCCCTGCTACAATCTGCCAAAGCTGCACGCGCTGCTGCTGGCCAAGGGTTATGGGCCGAAGATGGAGATCCAGCCGAACTATCTGACCATCTGGAAGCTGGCGACATCGAAGCCGGAAGCTCCCGTCGCGCAGGCCGCTTGACGCCAAGCGATTTCATTCTCGCCAACACCGCGCCAATCACGCCGCCGCTGGTGCCGGAGGTGCGTTTGCATCTGGCGGTCGAAGCGATGGCGCTGTGGCGCAAGACGGAAGAAGACTTGCAGGCCATGGGTGTGCCGCCGCCATATTGGGCGTTCGCCTGGGCCGGCGGCCAGGCGCTGGCGCGCTACATCCTCGATCGTCCTGAGACTGTGCGCGATAAATCCGTGCTCGATTTCGGAGCCGGCTCGGGGCTCGTCGCGATCGCCGCAGCGAAAGCGGGCGCGCGTTCGGTGCTCGCGGCGGATATCGACGCTTATGCCGCCGCCGCCATTGCGTTGAATGCGCAGGCAAACAACGTCGTGCTGCGCGTGACAACCGATGACATGCTGGGCTCGCAGGCGCCTTATGACGTCATCCTCTGCGGCGACGTGTGTTACGAGAAGCCATTGGCCGAAGCCTTGCTCGCCTGGCTGGCGGCGACCCGCGCGCAAGTTCTGCTGGGCGATCCTGGGCGCAGCTACTTTCCGAAATCCGATGTCGAGCAGATCGCGCTCTATCGCGTGCAGACGACCCGCGAACTCGAAGACCGCGAAATCCGCGAGACGGGCGTCTATCTGTTGCAGCGCCGCGCTTTGTCACGCGGCGGCAAAAATGGTTGAGTGCTCAATCTGCGGGCAGAGATTCTGGGGATCGACATGAAAAGCAAGCAACTTGCCGTCATAGGCGTTTTTTGCCTGTTCGGTTCAGCGTCGTGCGGCAGCGCCTTCGCCGCGCCGTCCACGTTTCAAGCGAGCGACGTGCGCAAACTTGTCAGCCTGAGCGATGCGCGGATTTCGCCCGACGGCACACGCATCGCGGTGGTCGTCTCCACACCCAACTGGACAACCGACAAGGCCGATCAAGAGATCGATCTGGTGGACGTGGCAAGCGGGGCTCGTCGCCCTCTGACCTGGAAGCGCTCGGGGATTTCCGAGCCGCGCTGGTCGCCGGACGGCACGTTCCTCGCTTTCCTCGCCGAAGCCCCCGCAGCGAAGAAGAAGGCGGACGCAGATGACAGCGACGCTGGCGGCGACGACAAGCAGACTCAAATCTTCGTGATGCGCATGGATGGCGGCGACCCGGTGCAAGTGACCGAGACCGACCGCGGCGTCGACTCGTTCCGCTGGAGTCCCGACGGCAAAAGGTTCGCGTTCGTCACACACGATACGCCCGCCAACGAGAAAGCCATCAAGGCGCATAACAAGGTATTCCAGGTCACCGACAACAATTTCCAGGTCCGCACCGCGTTGACGCCATCGAATCTGTGGGTGGTGGCGAGCACCGGCGGAAAAGCCACGCGCCTGACGCAAGGCAATTTCAGTCTCGACACCGACCAGCAGGACGGCACGCCGGAACCGGCGTGGAGTCCTGACGGAAAGACCATCGCCTTCACCCGCTTTCCCGACCCCTATTGGGCGCTGTCCTTCCAGTCGGTCATCGATAGCGTGAAAGCGGGCGGCGGCACACCGGACACGCTGGTGTCCGCAACGGGCGCGGCGGATTTCGAATATGCGCCCGCTGGAACCGCCGCGGCCTTCATGCGTCCCCGCGACGGCGACGAGAACAACGGCAATGCCATCTACGTCATGGCGAACGGAAAAACCTTCGATGTCACCGCCCCTCTCGCGCGCAACATCGAAGCCTATGCCTGGATGCCGGACGGCAAGACGCTGTTGATGACCGGCGCGGATGGCACGCATTCCGCCCTGTGGGAGCAACCCCTCGACCGCGCAGCGACGCGGCTCGATCTGGGCGGCGTAGAGATCCGTCCCGATCTGAGCGTCTCCAAGACAGGGACCGTCGCGTTCATCGGCAGCACCGGCCAACATCCGGGCGAACTCTATGTGATGGATATTGCGGGCGGAAAGCCGCGGCGCTTGACCGACATCGACGCCTTCACCGACAAGCTGGCGCTTGGCCGCGTGGCGTCGATCAACTGGCAAGGTCCGAACGGCTTTCAGGAAGACGGCGTGCTCACTTATCCGCCGGATTTCGTGCAAGGACGCAAATATCCGCTGGTGCTGGAAATCCACGGCGGCCCCGAAAGCGCCTCCACCGAGACGTTCTCGCCGCTCACCCAAATGCTGGCCGCCGCCGGCTTTATCGTGTTCAAGCCCAACTATCGCGGCAGCACCAATCTGGGCGACGCCTATCAGCATGCAATCTTCCGCGATACCGGCGACGGTCCCGGCAAGGATGTGATGGCGGGCGTGGCGGCGGTCGAGAAGCTCGGCAGCATCGACACTGCCCGCATCGGCATCAGCGGCTGGTCTTATGGCGGATACATGACCACCTGGCTGACGGGGCACTATCCGATTTGGAAAGCGGCCGTGTCGGGCGCGGCTCTCACAGACTGGGTGATGGATTACACCGTCGCCTACTATCAGCAGGGCGACACCTATTACTTCGGCGGATCGCCGTGGACGGCCAAGTACCGCGACATCTGGCGTGAACAATCGCCCATCGCCTATGCGCAGAACGTCAAGGCGCCGACACTCATCATGGGCGATGTGGGCGATCCCAACGTGCCGCTCGTGAACAGCTATGAATGGTATCACGCGCTGCGCGACAACGGCGACAAGGTCGAGTTTTACGCCTATCCGGCGGACACGCACTTCCCGACCGACATCGTGCAGACCACCGACGTCTACACCCGCTGGGTGGACTGGATGACGAAAAACCTGAAGTGACGATCGGACGTTATGGCCGCGGCGCCGGGCCGACATAGCGGGCGCGAGGACGGATCAGCCGCCTGCTCTCGAGCTGCTCGATGCCGTGGGCGACCCAACCGGCCGTGCGCGACATGGCGAAGAGCGTGGTTTCGCTTCCCGCCGGCATGTCGAGCGTCCGGCGCATGACCGAAAGCGCATAATCGCAATTGGCGAATTGTCCGGTGGCCTCGCGGATGCGCTCGGGAATTTCGACGGCAAAGCGCTTGTCGATTCCGGCCTTCACCAGAGCGGCAAAAAGCGAATCTGCGCGCGGATCGCCGTCGCGATAGACCATGTGGCCGAATCCGGCAAAGCGTTCGCCCAGCGCCACGCGCTCGCGCACGATGCCGGCGATGTCGCCTGCCAGCAGCGTATCGAGCAATTTCGACGCCAGAGGTCCCACGCCGCCGTGACGCGGACCTTTCAGCGCGACCAGGCCCGCGATCACGGCGTCGTAAAGCGAAATCCCCGTCGAGGCGGCGCAACGCAAAGTAAAGGTGGAGGCATTCAGCTCATGGTCGGCGAGCAGCACGAGGGCGCGGCGGATGAGGTCTTCGGCGTGTTTGTGCTTTGGCGCCCAGGCGCGTGCAATCTGCTTGTGGATCGGATCGGCGGAAGGCTCCGTGCCCATCATCGCACTGACCACAAGGCGGACGATGCGCGCGCCGGTCGCGGCACGTCCTTCACTGGTACTGTTGTAGGCGCGCGGATCGGCTTCGGATGCCTGGGAAAGAACCGCGACGGCACGATCGATGGGCGGCGCATCGCGCGTCGCGTCCAAAATCTTGCGCATCGCCGGCGAGATCACCGGCAGGTTCGCCTTCGCGAAGGGATCGGAGGATTTTGAATCCCACAGCAACGTCGCGACGTGTTCGAAGGTCGCGCTTTCAGCCAGCGCCGTCGCTTTCACGCCACGATAGATCGGGCCGTCGGCGGTGATGGTGGAAACGGAGGAATCCATCACCGGCAAATCGGCGGCCTTCAGGCCCTGCCCCTCGATCGTGGGCGCACGGCGGTTCTTGAGGCCGCGCACATCCTCGGCGCGGTAGCGCCGCGCGCGGGCGCCGTCGCCGACAGGCTCGGACCGCACCAACCCGCGCGACACATAAGCGTAGAGCGTCGCCGGCGAGATGGAGAGTTCAGCGGCGGCTTCGCCGGCAGAGAGATAAAGCGGCTCTTCGGTGGCATTTTTCATGTTGATCAAGCTAATCAAGATTGATCAATATGTCCACGGTCTTCATCTTTGCTGCAACGCAACAGAAGGAGACTCCTATGACCGTTCATCCCAAATCGCCCATCGGGCTCGATGGCGTCGCAGCCGCGGAAACCCGACTTAGCCATGTCGATGGCGAGCAAGGCGAACTCGTCATTGCCGGCGAGCGCGTGGCCGATCTGGCCGCGGCGAGCAGCTTCGAGGGCGTGACGGCGCGGCTATGGTCGCTGGCGAGCGCGACACCGATCAGCGAAGCGGAAGTTCGCGCCGCGTTGGGCGAAGCGCGCGTGCGAGCTTTCCGGTGGCTGCCCGCTTTGCTTGCGGCGAGCGCGGAGCTTTCCGTGGTCGATGGCTTTCGCGCCGCGACGGCCGCGCTGCATTCCGAACACGGCCTGACGGACGACGCCGCCATTGTCGGCGCACTGCCGGTGATCGCCGCGGCCCTGGTGCGCCGCGCGACGGGCGAAGCAACGATCGCGCCCGATCCCACGCGCGGCCACGCGGCGGATTCCTTGCGCATGTTGCGAGGCGTTCCGGCCTCGCCTTCGGACGCCAAAGCATTGGACGCCTACTTCGTCACCGTCAGCGATCACGGCATGAACGCGTCCACATTTGCCGCGCGCGTGGTGGCTTCGACGCGCGCCGATCTGTTCGCCGCGATCACCGCCGGCTATTGCGCGCTCACCGGGCCGCTGCATGGCGGCGCGCCGGAGCCGGTGCTGGAGATGCTCGACGCCATCGGCACCAGCGCGCGTATCCGGCCATGGATCGACGCGGCGCTGGGGCGCGGCGAGCGGCTGATGGGCTTCGGCCACCGCATCTATCGCGTGCGCGATCCGCGGGCGGACGTGTTGAAGGCGACGGTGGAGACGCTGGGCGCGAACTCCACCGATCTTCCGTTCGCGGCGGAGGTGGAGGCTTATGCCCGCGAAGCGCTGCGCAAGAAGAATCCCGAACGCGCGCTCGATACCAATGTGGAATTTTTCACCGCGATCCTTCTCGACGCGCTAAAGATTCCGCGCCAATGCTTCACGCCGATCTTCGCATGCGCCCGCGCCGCCGGATGGACAGCACATGCTCGCGAGCAGCAACGCCTGGGCCGCCTGCTGCGCCCAAGTTCGGTCTATGTCGGCGAGATGCCGAATTGATTTAGTGCTGAGGGCCGAAGATCCACTTCAATCCGTCGAGCAGATCTTGTCGCCACGCGACCTGCGAGTGACCCGCCACGAGCGTGTTGAATTGCACGCTGTGGCCGGTTTCGCGGGCCTCGTCGGCGAAATGCATTGTCGCCTTGTAAAAGTACGGCTCCAACGTTCCCGCCGACAGATGGAAGCGTGTGACGGTGCTTTTCTCCAGAAGCCGCCGGAAAACATCGGTCGAGCCGCCCTCCGGCGAGAAACTCATGCTGTTCATTCCGGCGCCCATCGAGGCGCTCAGCGAGCCTCCAGTTCGCGCCGGCCCGTCCCAGATCAGAGACTGGGCAACGACGTTGGGAAACACGTCCGGATGCAGCAATCCCATGGCAATCGCCCAGGCCGCACCGCTGGAAAAGCCGGTGATGATGCGGTCTTTCGGATCGGTCGATGCGCCGTAATGTTGCTCCACATAGGGCAAAACTTCTTTCAACAGAAAATCCTGATGATCGAGGAATGCATCCAGGCCGTCCGGCCAGTCCATCAGATATTCCTGGGAACGGCGCACGTCGCTGCCGTCCGGCGGCAATCCGAACCAGATGGCGACAAGAATCAGCGGCGGCAGCTCACCCTTGAGGATGAGCGGCTCGACCATGCCCGGCGTCTCGCCGCGAAGCTGGCCGTCGGCCATATAGACGACGGGATATCTTTTTGCAGGATCGTAACCGGGCGGCGTGTAAACGAAGATATTGCGATTTTCGTTCAGATATTTGCTTTTGATCGTCAGGAGATTGACGCGCCCCTTGAGATCGTTGGCGATGACCGGATTGCCCGCTTTGGGGCCGTAATAGGTCTCATAAGGCTGATCCGTTGGCGGCACGGCCGCAATGTTGATCGCAGCGCGATCGAGATCGACGACGCGCAGACGCAGCGCCCACAGATCGTTTGCGATGCGATCCATGCGGCCGCGCGCGGAGCAGCAAAGATAGGCCTGGTCGGTGTCGCGCCTGGCGACGACGATGAATTCGTCTCCCTCGCGCCACCAGGCCGTCTGTTTGCCGGCGAGTCGCCTCTCGACATCCTGCGCGGTGAGTCCGGGCGGCAATCGGCAATCCCCGTAGGGTTCTGGCGTGGCCGTGCAATCGTGCAGCGTGTTCATCGGCGGCTTGTCGAAATCGACATCGCGCTCTGCCTGCGAGAGCGACAGCGATGCCGCCAGGAGCAATGCGAGCATGATGTCCCCGCGCGATCGGCATTGAACATTACCGGCAATTGGCGCGCGGACCGCAACACAACACCGTGAGGGCAAAATTCAATTGTTCAGCGTGATGACCTTGCCGCTCGGATCGAACCAGACGTCCCCGCCGCCCAACGCCACGCCCTGATCGCGGGCGAACATCAGCCGCGGAAAATCGGCGGCGATCGCGGCGCGGAATGCCGGCGTGAAGATGGCGTCGTAATGGGCGAGGAAGGCCTGCGCGTTGGCGATCTTCGTGCGCTTGCCGTTCACGTTGGTCTCGAACGGATAGAGCATCATGCCGGCCGCGACATCCTTCTGATTGTGGATCACGGCGTTGCGAAACGCGGTGGCAGCCCTGTCCACGACGGCATCGTCGGTGACGCCCGCCGCGCCATAGAGATGCGCCAGTTGAAGCGCGCCGGAAGAATCCAGGCTTAGCGTGAACGCCACGGGCGGCTTGCCCGCCAATTGCCATTTGCCGCTGAGCGTTTCGCAGTTGAGCTTCGTGCCGCTCGCGTCCGTGTCGGCGAATGTGCCGTCGAACGTGGCCTGCGGATGGCCGGCAGAGTCGAATTCCGTCAACGTCAGATGCTTGCCCGCGGCATCGAGACGTCCTTTCAGCACGATGTCGGCCGTCGAAACGAGATAGGCATAGCGCCCGTCGATCTTGCCAGTGTCGGCTTGCAATGCCACGCGAACGGGCACCTTGCCGATAGTTCCGTTATAGATATTGACCGAGCCATCGGGATGGCATGCCGCTTCGGCGAGCCCGCCTGGGATGAGAAGAAGTGCAGCCAACGGCCAGAGCAACGCCCGCTTCATCTCGTTCCCCCTCCGAGGCGCTAGAGTTTCACGCCGTGGATTTCCGGATCGTCCTCTTCCACGTCGACAACGCCACGGCCCACGAAGCTGTGCCGCCGGCTATAGCCGAAATAAACGAGCAACCCGATGATGCCCCAACCGGGCAATACCAAAATGGCGATCAGCGGCAATTTCACATAAAGCGCGAGGCAGCCGAAGATCGCGAGCGGCGCCACGATATTGACAGCCGGCGTGCGGAACGGCCGAACGCGCGTGGGATCCTTTCGGCGCAGCATCAGAACCGAAACCGCCACCATCGCGAACGCAAAGAGAGTGCCCGAATTGGAATAATCCGCGAGCGTGCCGACCGGCAGGAAGGCGCACATCAGCATGACGACGATGCCGGTGAAGATCGTCACCACATGCGGCGTATGCCAGCGCGGATGCACCGTGGCGAGCTTGCCCGGCAGCAATCCGTCGCGGGCCATGACGAAGAAGATGCGCGTCTGGCCGTACATCATCATCAGCACGACCGACGGCAGCGCGATGAATGCGGCCAGGCCGATCAAGTTGCCGAGCGAGACGTCGCCGATCGTGCGCAGCACATGGGCCAGCGCTTCGTGGCTGCACGCCAGCGGCTGCACCCCGCCGCCGGCAACAATCTGCATACAACGCTGCGCCAGATCGGCCGTGCCGGGGGCGAGAATTTGCCCCGCGGTGCCATGCACCGGCTGCGCGCCGATCGCGCCAATCGCGCCAGCTGACACCAGCAGATAAAACACGGTGCAAATCAGCAGGCTGCCGATCAGCCCGATGGGCACGTTGCGCTGGGGATTGACCGTCTCCTCGGCCGCAGTGGAAACCGCATCGAACCCGACATAGGCAAAAAAGATGGAGGATGCGGCGCCGACCACGCCGATCGTGCCCCAGCCGTTGGGAATGAACGGATGGAAATTGGCGCCATTCATCCGCGGCAGCGTCACCACGACGAACATGGTAAGCGCCGCAACTTTGATGGCCACGAGGACTGCGTTGACGCGCGCGCTTTCCGTGGTGCCGATGACAAGAAGCCCCATCACAAGAGCGGTGATGCAAACAGCCGGCAGGTTGATGAGGCCGCCCTGGCTTGGGCCGACCGACAGCCACAACGGAATATGGATGTGGAAAACCGAATCCAGCAGTCCGACGAAATAGCCGGACCAGCCGACGGCAACCGCACTTGCGCCGATGGAGTATTCCAGGATCAGCGCCCAGCCCACCATCCAGGCCAGAAGCTCGCCCATCACGGCGTAGGTATAAGTGTAGGCAGAGCCCGCCACCGGCACCATTGATGCCAGCTCCGAATAGCAAAGCGCCGCGACCGCACAGACGAAGCCCGCGATCACGAAAGAGATCATCATGCCCGGACCGGCCTTCTGCGCGGCCTCCGAGGTGAGCACGAAGATACCCGTGCCAATCACCGCGCCGATGCCGAGCATGGTGAGCTGGAACGCGCCCAGCGATCTGCGCAGTGACTTCTTTTCCGCCGTCGCGAGAATCACGGACAGCGGCTTGACGCGCCCAAATAACATACGTTTCCCCTACGAAGGCCGGCCCGGCGGCGATGCCCGTATCTTCCGACGCGCAAGCCTAGCGGCAATTGCCGGACGCGCAAGCCCATGCAACTTGAGGCCTTTGTGGACGCTCGCCGCTAATCCAGTCTAGTTTCCGTCCGCGTCCGTGAGCCCGGCCGCCGTGCCGGCCATTCTTCGAAGCCGGCGGAACATTACGAGCCGGGGAACATGACCGACACGGCCAATCGCAGCGACTTGACGCAACCCAATCCGATTCTCGCCGAAGACATCCAACTCAAGCGCACGATGGGGCCGGTGCATCTGACCATGCTGGGCATCGGCGCCATCATCGGCGCGGGTATCTTTGTCTATACGGGGCAAGTCGCGGGCGCCTACGCGGGGCCTGCCGTGCTGATCTCTTTCGGGATCGCAGCACTCGGCTGTCTGTTCGCAGGACTTTGCTACGCCGAGTTCGCGTCGATGATTCCGGTGTCGGGCAGCGCCTATACTTATGCCTACGCCACGATGGGCCGCTTCATGGCGTGGTTCATCGGCTGGAATCTGGTGCTGGAATATCTTGTGTCGTCGTCGGCCGTAGCTGTGGGCTGGTCAGGCTATTTCACCGAGTTGATGCACATTCTGCACATCAACTTCCCCGCGTCGCTCACCAGCGCGCCGCTTTGCGTCGTCGGCGATCCGCCGCCCTGCCCGCATATCGTGGACAAGATGACAGGCTTGAGCGGATTCATCCATCAGTTCGGCACCACAGGCGCGATCATGAATCTTCCGGCGGTGCTTTTGATCCTCTTGCTGACGGCGATCCTCGTGGTCGGCGTAAAGGAATCGGCCAACACCAACGCGATCATGGTGGGCATCAAGCTGGTCGTGGTCCTGCTGGTGATCTTCTTCGGCGCCAGCTTCATCAACTGGCACAATTTCACGCCCTTCATTCCGCCGAACACCGGCACCTTCGGCCATTACGGCTGGAGCGGCGTTGCGATGGGATCGGCCATCATCTTCTTCGCTTATATCGGTTTCGATTCCGTTTCGGTGGCGGCGCAGGAATGCCGCAACCCACAGCGCGACCTGCCCATTGGGATCATGGCG
>DASXFK010000018.1:0-20454 GCA_036489635.1 Rhizomicrobium sp.
CGCGATCCACGTCATGCGCCTGAAGGACAAGATGGGCGACAAGGCAAACGCGTCGTCCGAGATCGAATATCACGGCGCGTTCGCGCGCCGCATCGGCGAGGAAGGCCGCGGCGTGCGCACGATCATCGAGATGGTGCATCACACGCGGCTGGACTGCATCCTGGCCCCCGCCGCCTATATGCGCCAGGCGCTGGCCAACGCGCTGTGGCACACCGCGCATCGCACCGCGTTCCAGAAGAAGCTGATCGACCAGCCGCTGATGCGCGCTGTATTGGCCGATCTCGCCATCGAAAGCGAAGCGGCCACCGCGCTGACCTTCCGCATCGCCAGGAGCTTCGACGAAAGCGCCGCCGCCGGCGAAACCACGGCGTTCTCGCGCATCGCCACGCCCATCGGCAAATACTGGATCAACAAGCGCGTAGTGAATTTCGTTTACGAGTGCATGGAGGCGCACGGCGGCGCGGGGTACATCGAGGAAGGCGTGATGCCGCGCATCTTCCGCCAGTCGCCGCTCAATTCGATCTGGGAGGGAAGCGGCAACGTCATCTGCCTCGATGTGCTTCGTGCCCTCTCGCGCGAGCCGGACAGCGCCCAAGCCCTGATCGCCGAATTCGAAACCGCGCGCGGTGCGAACCCGGCGCTGGACCGGGCCATAGACGGCGCCAAGCACATGCTTGCGCATCCGGTGGCCGAATCCCATGCACGATGGCTGGTCGAGACGCTCGCGCTCGCCCTGCAGGGCGCGGTGCTGGCCAGAACTGCGCCATCGTCGGTCAGCGACGGATTCTGCGCCGCGCGCCTTGGCGATTGATCCTTCGTCTATGGCGCAACCAATGCGAAGATCGACGTCGATGCCCTCATCGCCCGCGCCATGCCGCGCACCTAGCTTTCACTGAGATCACGTGGCAGCGTCGCCATGGCCTTCGGCCAACGCTCACGCATGATGGCGATTTCCTTTTCATAGCTCGCAGTCAACTCGGCCCGGCGCTCCTTCGACAACAGGCGCTTCATGCCGGCCGGCCGCGATACCTTGGCGAGCGTCTTTTGCATTTCCATCCGCAGCGCCTGCTGACGCTTCTTCGGAAGTGTGTTGCGGGTCTTGAGAACTTTGTTCCAGAGCACCGCGACTGGGTTGGTGTCGGGAGGAACCGAGACATTGCGGGGCTCTTTCACCGCGATGGCGAGGTTGGAGCTGTCTATCGTCGCCGCGTTCATGATTGCGATAACCGATCCGGCCGGATTCGTCTTGAAGTCCTCGTAAGTCCACAGATGCACGCGCTCCTCGCCGAGAGTCTCGATCATGTTTTCGACGATCGGCAGCCAGGTCAGCTTCGCCACGAACACGTCTCTGACATAGCGCTGGAAATCATAGGTCGCGCCGCGCATGACAAGCCAGCTATAGCTCGACTCCAGATAGTCGGGAAAATTGCGCACGCAGAAGCCGACCGCGACATCCTTGTTGCGGAGCGCCTCCGTCACGATCTTGAGCATCGCGGCGTGATTGGGATAGATGCGGCCATTCGAGCCTTTGACGCTCATCGCGCCCAGAATGGCTTCCGACGAAAGAAAGAAATTCTCCGATCCCGCGCGGATCGACGCGAAAAAATCGTCCAGACGTTTCTGAGCGTCCGCGGGCAGCACATGGCCCTTTCGCATTTCCAGGAAGCAGTTTCGTACCGCACGATTGTCGCTTTCCGGATGCAGCAGCTTCCAGCCTTGCGCTTCGAGCGCGGCGCGATTGGCAATGAAATTGGCCTGTATGAACGTCGTCGCGGTCTTGTGCGCGCCCAGATGCAAGAAAACCCTCGACATAGTGCCTCAATCTAAAAGTGCCCGAAATGGCGAGCCGCGCGCTGACGGAATGTGGCGTAAGATGACGAAATTATCGCCGGGCCTCTTGCATTTCAAGCGCGGAACTCACGTCCCGCGTTTGCTCGCCCCGACGAAGCCAAATGCAAATCCGCGCCATCAGTTTATGCGAACTTTCCCGACTTCGCCCAACCGCGTGGCGCCAGGCGGCCGGCTTGCGAGCGGGCGCCTTTCCAGTCTTTGAGTTCGGACGGCTCGAACAGACGGTTGTTCTCGTCCTTCAGCCCTTCCTTCCAGGTGAAGACCGTGGCATCGAGCAGGCCGCCGTCTTTGTAGCGCTGTAGATAGACGCCCTGCCCGCGCGCGAGCTCCGGCACTTCACTGAGCGGGAAGATGACGATCTTGCGGTTCTCGCCGATCACCGCGACGGTATCGCCTTGCACGAACGTGCAGACCTGCGCTTCTTTCTTCACATTCATCACGCGCTTGCCGGAGCGGGTCATCGCGACCGCATCGTCCTCATTGGTGACGAAGCCGTGGCCGGTATCGGACGCGAGCAGCAACTTGCGGCCGGGCCTGTGCGCGAACATCGCCACGATGTCCGACTCCGGCGGTAGATCGACGAAGCTGCGGATCGCTTCGCCGTTGCCGCGCCCGCCGGGAAGCTTGGAACATTCCAGCGTGAAGAAACGGCCGTCGGTGGAGAACATCATCAGCTTGTCGGTCGTTTCGGCATGCATCCAGAAGCGGCCGCGGTCGCCCTCGCGATATTTGATGTCGTCGTTCTGTTCCTGATGCCCCTTCAACGAACGCAGCCAGCCTTTTTGCGAGCAAACGATGGTGATCGGCTCGCGCTCGACCTGGCTTTCCACCGCGACGGCGACTTCCGCGATCTGCTGGATCTTTTCCAGCGCCTTGCCGGCGACGAATTCCGTGCGCCGGGCGCCGAGCTTGGTCTTGAGGCCGAATTTCGCATCGATGGCTTTCACTTCCTCAAGCAGACGCTCGTCCTTCAGCTTGTCGGAGCCGAGCAGCTTCTTGAGTTCTTTCTGCTCCTTGGTCAGCGATTCATGCTCGCGGCGGATTTCCATTTCCTCGAGCTTGCGCAAGCTGCGCAGCCGCATGTTGAGGATGGCTTCGGCCTGCACTTCCGTAAGCTTGAACGCCTTGATCAGCTTGGGCTTGGGCTCATCCTCGGTGCGGATGATCTTGCTGACCTTGTCGAGATCGAGATAGACGATCAGATAGCCGTCCAGCACTTCCAGCCGCGCGGCGATTTTTTCGAGGCGATGCGTGGAGCGGCGCACCAGCACATCGCGGCGATGCGCGACAAAGGCAAGCAGCGCTTCCTTCAGGCTCATCACACGCGGTATCAGCCCACCGTCCAGCACATTCATGTTTAGGCTGATGCGCACTTCCAGATCGCACTGGCGGAAGAGCTGCTCCATGAGCAACTCCGCCTCCACGGTGCGGCTCTTGGGCACCAGCACGAGGCGGATGTCTTCCGCGCTTTCATCGCGCACGTCTTCCAGCAGGGGCAACTTCTTCTGCTCGATCAATTCGGCGATGCGTTCGATCAGCTTGGACTTCTGGACCTGATACGGAATCTGATCGACCACGATCGCATAGGTGCCGCGCCCGCCATCTTCCTTCTTCCAGCGCGCGCGCAGGCGGAAACCGCCCCGCCCCGTCTTGTAGGATTCGGCGATGGACGCCGCGTCCTCCACCACGATGCCGCCGGTCGGGAAGTCCGGTCCCTTCACATGATTGAGCAACGTGGCGTCACGCGTGTTCGGATTTTCGATCAGCAGCTTCAGCGCCGCGCAAAGCTCGCCCAAATTGTGCGGCGGAATGCTCGTCGCCATGCCCACGGCAATGCCGCTCGAGCCGTTCGCCAGCAAATTGGGAAACGCGGCCGGCATGACCACCGGCTCTTCGTCCTCGCCATCGTAGGTGGCGCGGAAGTCGACGGCGTTCTCGTCCAGCCCTTCCATCAGCGCCTGCGCCACTTCGGTGAGGCGGCTTTCGGTGTAACGCATCGCGGCGGCGTTATCGCCATCGACATTGCCGAAATTGCCCTGCCCGTCGATCAGCGGATAGCGCAGCGAAAAATCCTGCGCCAGGCGCACGAGCGCGTCGTAAATCGAAAGATCGCCGTGCGGGTGATATTTGCCGATCACGTCGCCGACCACGCGGGCGCATTTCTTGAATCCCGCCGCCGGGTTCAGCCCCAGCAACCGCATCGCCCACAGCACGCGCCGATGCACCGGCTTCAACCCGTCGCGCGCATCCGGCAGCGCGCGCTGCGTGATAGTGGAGAGCGCGTAAGCCAGATAACGCTGCGACAGCGCCTCGGCCAGCGGTTCGGGACGGATATCTTCTTTGATCGGCAAACCCATGACGCTTCTCTACTGTGATTCGCGGCCCGCCAATTCATCGAGACGCAAGCGCGCGGCCGGCATGTCGCGGCCGTGGGGTATCAGCACGCGCTCGCGAAGAAAATAGCCGGTGAGCTTTAATCCCGCGGCGATATCGTCGCGCGACGGATCGGCGTTCTGGCTGCCAAGCAGGAATGCGGGCAACGCGAACAATCTCTCCTTGTAAGGCGCAGCAGCCCCCTTCGACACCGCGCGTCCGGAGCGCGGCGAAACAAATGCAAGATCGTCGATCGCGCCAGTGGCCGCGCATTGCGCGAGATCGAGCCCGAAGCCCAGCGCATCCAGCAACCCAGCCTCCCAGCGCACATAAAGCGGTCCCCAATGCGCCAAGCCGTCGTCCGTCATGGCGTCGAGAAGGATTTCTGCTGCCTCGAACACCGGCTCATGCGCCTCGCGCTCCGGTAGCGCGGCGCTGGCGACACTTGAAAACGCATTGAGGCCGGCGAGCGCGGTGCGATGCTCCATCAATTCCCCCGCGCGCGCCCGAGCCAGTTCGATGGAGAAACTACCCAGATGCTCCGAAAGCCGCGCGCGCCAGCCGACATGCAGCGTGTTGCCCGGCTGAAGCAGCGGCTTCACTTTGCGCGAGGCGCCACCGCGCACCAGACCCGCGTGGCGGCCATGCGCGCGAGTCAGCACATCGAGGATCGCGCTTGTTTCGCCATGTGCGCGCACCGAAAGCACGATGCCGTCGTCGGACCATTCCATTCAATAAAACCCAAAACCAAAACATTGTCATGGCCCGGTCAAGCCTGGCCATGACAATGGAGGGTTATTCCTCCGGAAATTCCAGTCCCATTTCGCGGTAGTGATCGCGTTCCTCCGCCCAGTTCTCGCTTACCTTCACGAACAGGAACAGGTGAACGCGATGGCCGAACATCTCTTCCAGTTCGGCGCGGGCAAGCTCGCCGATCTTCTTGATCGTGGCGCCGCCCTTGCCGAGCACAATGGCTTTCTGGCCGTCGCGCTGGACATAGATGGTCTGGTCGATCTTCACCGAACCGTCCTTGCGCTCTTCCCACTTCTCGGTTTCCACCGCCGTCGCGTAAGGCAACTCGTCGTGGAGGCGCAGATAAATCTTCTCGCGCGTCACTTCCGCCGCGAGCAGGCGCGACGGGATGTCCGCCGCCTGATCTTCCGGAAACAGCCACGGCCCCGGCGGCATCTTCGCCACGCACCAGTTGGCGACATCCTCGATGTGATCGCCCTTGAGCGCGGAGATCACGAACACCTGGTCGAAAATGCCTTCCGCATTGAACCGCTCGATCAGCGGCAGCATATCGGTGCGCTTCATGCCGTCGATCTTGTTCAGCAGCAGCGCGGCCTTTTTGTTGTTCGCCTTCAGGCCATCGACAATCGCTTGGGTGTCCCGCGCCGCAAGCCCGTTGGGTTCCGCGACAAGATCGGGCGCGTCGACAATCAACAGAATGGCATCGGCATCGTTGGCGCCGGTCCAGGCAGACTTGACCATTGCGCGGTCGAGACGGCGCCGCGGCTTGAAGATGCCCGGCGTGTCGACGAACACGATCTGCGTTGTCCCGCGAATAACCACGCCGCGCACCGGCATGCGCGTGGTCTGCACCTTGGGCGTGACGATGGAGACTTTCGAGCCCACCAGCGCGTTGGTCAGTGTGGATTTGCCGGCATTCGGCGCGCCGATGATGGCGGCGAAACCGCAACGCGTCTGGCTCATGCCAATCCCAATCGCTGCATCATCGCTTTCGCTGCCACCTGCTCTGCTTCGCGCTTGGAGCTGCCGCGGCCCAACGCGGGCTCTTCGCCGTCCACGCGGACTTCGATTTCAAATTGCGGGGCATGATCGGGACCATCGCGCTTGGCAAGCCGATAGACCGGCGCACCGCCGCCTTTGCGGGCCTGCGCCCATTCCTGCAACGCGGTCTTGGCGTCTCGCATATCGTCGCCCAGCGTCTCGAACGCGCTCGCCCAATAGCGCTCGACGAATGCGCGCGCGACGTCCATGCCGCCATCGAGGTAAAGTGCTGCGATCACCGCCTCGCACGCGCCCGCAAGGATGACGGCCTTGTTGCGCCCGCCGCTCGCGTTTTCGGAATTGGCCAGGATAAGACGGTCCGGCAGCCCCGCTACCTGCGCCGCCGCGGCGCACGCTTCCTTGCGCACCAGCGCATTGAGCTTCAGCGCCAGCGCGCCTTCGCTGTCATGCGGATATTGCGCGTGCAGCTTCTCAGCGATCACCAGCCCCAGCACGCGATCGCCGAGGAATTCCAGCCGCTCGTTCGAACTTTCCGAATTGGCGCTGGCGTGGGTCAGCGCACGCTGCAGCAACGCGGGGTCGCGGAACGTGTGGCCGAGAAAATCAGTCAATGATGCTGAAGAGCCGCTTGTAGCGGACGGCCCATGGCCACTTCCAGATTTCCCACCAGTCCGCGCTTTCATCGATCGAGAAGAATAGAATTTCGGCCTTGCCGACGATATTTTCAGCTGGAACGTAGCCCACATCCGCGCGGCTGTCGTCGGAATTGTCGCGGTTGTCGCCCATCATGAAATAGTGGCCGGGCGGCACTACAAAAACCTGCGTGTTGTCGAACGGACCCGCCGTGTAGCGATCGAGCGTCAGATAGGATTTTCCGTTGGGCAACGTCTCGCGGTACTGCACCACATGGTTCTCGTAGCCGTCGACCTTCTCGACATAATCCGCCACCCGGACGCGCGGCACCACCTTGTCGTTAATATAGAGCCGATCGTCGATCATTTGGATGCGGTCGCCCGGCAAACCGATCACGCGCTTGATGTAATCGGTGGAGTCGTCGCTGGGCAGCTTGAACACCACCACGTCGCCGCGATTGGGGCCGGTGCCGAGGATGCGTCCGAACGAAGGGAGGAACCGGCCAAACGGCATCGAGAAACGGCTGTAGCCGTCGGAGAACTTCTCGACAAACAGATAGTCGCCGATCAGCAGGGTGCCTTCCATCGAGGCGGAGGGAATGTTGAACGGCTGGAAGAACAATGTGCGGATGACGAGCGCAATCAGAAGCGCATAGACAACCGTCTTGACCGTCTCGAGCCATGACTCGCCCTCGACCGGCTTTTTCGTCTTCACCGCAACGGTTTCGGTTTCGACCGGCGACGGCGATCGCGGCGGAGAGCCGTGTTCGCCGTTCACTGACCCGCCGGAGGGCGCTTCCGGCAACGGAGAATGCTCGTCCGCGCCAGTCTCTTCGATATCGCTCATATGATACGCGGGCCATCCGGACGTTCGGGGCGGAAGGAACCGGACAGCAGCCCCCGCGTCAAGGCCGCGGACAGCTTTGGGTTAGCGCCGGAGACAATCCGCCGCGGAAATGCGGCCGACCGCGGCATTCCCGGCGCAAATCGGCCGGAAATGCCGCGCCGCCCAGACTATGGCGTGTCGTAAACGAATCTCACCCCGACCGTATTGTTGTCGCGGTTGCGCGTGGTCGTATCGTCAACCGGCAGCGCGAAGATCTTCTGGCCGCCGTCATCGCGCCGATAATCGTATGTCAGGCTCACCACCACGGGATACGGAACGATGAGGTAATTGAGCGCCGCATCCAGCTTGAGCCCGTCGCCCGGCTCGGCCATATGATCGATCCCGCTCGTGAGATTCATCACGCGCGCGTTGTTGGCGAAGATATAGCCCGCGCCGGCGTTGATCGAGAACAGATCGCTCAGGCGCGTCTGCGTTTCGAGATCCACCAGGTAGTCCCAATAGGACTGCTCGCGAATGAAGTTTCCGTTCGCGGGATTGAACTGGCTCTGATCGCCATACCAGTCGGCGGCAAGTTTGCCGTAGATCGTGGAGCCCGGCATGACCTTGCTCACCGCGGCGCCGAATTCGCCGGACTGGCCGCCCTCGGCCACGTTGGTTGTCTGCGCGGCGATCAGATTGGCCGTGTAATTGGCCAGCAGATCGAGGCTCACCGGCTGGTGGCTGGCCTGGTCGATCACGCGCCAGGTCACGCCCACGGACGGATCGTGGAACCCCGACTTGTCGTTGTCGGAAAACCCGCCGCCCGCGGCTTCATCCTTGTGCTTGTCGAAGGGATCGTAGGTATCGGCCACATCCAACGCAAACTCGTCAGTGATGCCGTATTCGAGCTCCTGCGAAATCTCATCGTCCCAATGCCGGTGCGTGACGATCTTCGCGCCGGTGGAATCGTATTCGTCGCTTCCCCCTTGCGCCAGGCTGAACGACGAAGAGCCGTACCACTGGCCCTGCATCGGCAGATAAGCGGGATCGGACAGCAAACGAAACGGAATCGGCGGGGCGTATTCCTGCGCGCTTGCGGGAAGGGCAAACGACGCCACCCCGAGCGCAACCGCGCCCAGTACAATCATTCTACGCATGTAAAGAACTCCTCGATCTAACGACTCAACGCCCCTCAGCGCTTAAGTGCTGCCGGTTCTGGCAATTCATGCGCAGAACATGCCTCGATGGCGCGCCGCAGCACACCTCGTCTAGCTGTATTCGCGGCGCGATGCCGTAGGGCCGCGCCTCTAATGTGCGTGAGAGATCGCAGTGGAAATTATTGCGGTTTGGCAATCGCGGAAATGATCACGATCGCTTGCGCCAACGGAAAGTCGTCGGTGATGGTGAGATCGATCTGCGCGTCACAGCCTTGCGGGGTGATGTCGTGCAGGCGTTTGAGCGCGCCGCCCGACAATTTCATCGTCGGTTTGCCGCCGGGAAGATTGATCACGCCCATATCGCGCCAGAAAACGCCGCGCCGCAGACCCGTTCCCAGCGCTTTCGAGCACGCTTCCTTCGCGGCGAAGCGCTTTGCATAGCTTGCCGCGCGTTGCGCGCGCTTGTCGGACTTTGCGCGTTCCAATGGTGTGAAGATGCGGCCGAGGAAGCGCTCGCCGTGCCGCGCGATGGTTTTCTCGATGCGCCGGATATCGATGAGATCGGAACCGAGACCGATGATCACGATCTCGCCTCATCCACCAATGCGCGCATGCGGCGGATCGAAGCGTCGAGGCCAATAAAGATCGCCTCGCCGATCAGGAAGTGTCCGATATTGAGTTCACGCAACTGCGGGATGGCCGCGATGGGTTTCACATTGTCGTAAGTGAGGCCATGACCGGCGTGAACCTCAATGCCGAACTTGCCGGCTTTCGCAGCGGCGCGTTCGGTACGCTCCAGGTGTTCGGCAATCGCTTTGCTGTCGCTTGCCAGAAACGCCTCGCAATAAGCGCCGGTGCAAAGCTCTACGACCGGCGCGCCGAGCGACTTAGCAGCCTCGATCTGGTTGTCGTCCGCATCGATGAACAACGACACGCGGCTGCCGTTCTCGCTCAAACGCCGCACGACAGGTGCGAGCCGATTGTGCAACCCCGCCGCGTCGATACCGCCTTCGGTCGTCACTTCCTGGCGCTTCTCCGGCACAATGCAGACCGCATGGGGTTTCACGCGCGCGGCGATCTCGACCATCTCGTCGGTGGCAGCCATCTCCATGTTGAGCGGCAGCTTGTTCCATCCGGCGAGCGCGTCGATGTCCGCGTCTTTGATATGCCTGCGATCCTCGCGCAAATGTGCCGTGATGCCGTCCGCGCCGGCCGCCAGCGCCATTTCCGCCGCGCGCAAGGGATCGGGATACTCGACGCCGCGCGCATTGCGCAGGGTGGCGACGTGATCGATGTTCACCCCGAGACGCAGGCGGTTCATGACGCTCCCAGACATTGCAGCGCGATCGACCGGCAGGCCACCGCGATCATCGCATAAAGCGCGACGGCCGGCACCACGAAGCATATCAAAGAGGCCGTCAGATTTGCCGAGGCCGGCGCGCCCTTCTGCCATGCGCGCAATGCAAAGCCCACGACACCGCAGCCGACGACACTGACGCCATAAGGCCAGATCAGCGTGAGCGGGTAATGCAGCGCCGGGAATAGTCTACGCAGCACAATCAGCACGACAATCGTCAACACGATGCCGATGCCGGCGAAGAACGTAAGCCGCACCCAATCGTCGGGCTTGCGCGTCGCCCGCGCGTTTGTCACGCCAGCCCCCTGCTGCCCGGTTTCACGCCTTTGGTGCCGGCAAGATGCGGCGGAAGCTTGTCCGCTTCCCAGGCAGGAAATTTGACGCTGGCGAGCGGCACGAATTTGACGCCGAGCTTTGCCTTGCCGCCGGATCGGTCGATCAAGCACGCTGCCGCCACCGGCTTGCCGCCCGCATCGCGGATGGCATCGAGACATTCGCGCGAGGACAACCCCGTCGTCACGATGTCTTCCACCATCAGCACCGGCTGGTTCTTCTCGAGCTGGAATCCGCGGCGCAATTGGAAGCGACCATCCTGACGCTCGACATACATCGAGGGCAAGCTCAACTGGCGTCCCATTTCGTAACCGGGAACGATGCCGCCAACCGCGGGCGAGACGATCGCGGTGAATTTCGTCTTCACTTCAGCGCGAACTTTTTCCGCCAGCGCCTTGCAGAGCTTCGCGGTGATCTTCGCATTCTGAAACACCAGCGCCTTCTGCAGGAAGACGTCGGAATGCAATCCGCTCGACAAGATGAAATGACCGAGCAGCAATGCGCCGGCCTTCTCGAATTCCTTGAGCACTTGTTCTGAGGTCACGCCGCCTTTTCCTCGCCTTCGCGCACGCGATCGACCGATTCGACCACGGCGTTCACGCGTAGCGCACCCAGGATGTTCTGCAAATGCGCGACATCGCGCACCTCGATGTCCACCAGGAATTCGAAGAACAGCGTGTTGCGGTCCGTCACCTTCATGTTGAAGATATTGCCGCCATTACTCCCGATCACCGTCATTACCGCGCCCAGCGCGCCGGGCACGTTCTTCACCCGCACACTGACGCGCGCGAGCGATGGGCCGATCTCCGCCGCCTGGGTGTCCCATGACACGTCCAGCCAGTCCTCCATCTGCGCCTTCTCGAGCTCGTCGCAATCGATGGTGTGGATGACGACGCCCTCGCCTGCCTTGCGCACGCCCACGATGCGATCGCCCGGCAGCGGGTGGCAGCATTGGCCGAGCCGATAGGAAATGCCCTCAGTGAGGCCTTTGATCGAGATCGCCTTGGCGTTCTGGCGAGAACTAGGCTTGGCGCTCTTCTTGAGCTCGGGAAACACGGCATAAAGCACGTCGCTGGCCCGCAGCGCCGCGCGCCCGACATCGGCATAGACATCGTCGGCCTTGGCGTGACGCAGCTTCTTCGCCACTTCAAGCACCGCCTTGTCGGTCAACTCCTGACCGGCATCGGCGAATTCCTTCTGCAGGATCTGGCGCCCGAACTTCACATACTCGTCGTGCTGCGCGTGCTTGAGAAAGCGCTTGATCTCCGCCCGGGCGCGGCCGGTGACGACGAATTGCTCCCATAGCGGCGAAGGCGCGGAGCCCTTCTGCCGGATGATCTCCACCTGATCGCCATTCTTGAGCGGCGTGTGCAGCGGGACATGCGCGCCATTGACCTTAGCCCCGACAGTCTGGTTGCCGACATCGGTGTGGACCATGTAGGCGAAGTCGATGGGGGTGGCGCCCCGCGGCAGGCTGATCAGATCGCCCTTCGGCGTGAAGCAGAAGACCTGATCCTGATACATGTTGAGGCGCGAGTGTTCGAGAAACTCCTCGGCGCTGTCACCGCGCTCCAGCAGATCGACCATGTCGCGCAGCCACGCCAGCGCCGCATCGGCAGGATCGCCCTCGACATGCTCGCGATAACGCCAATGCGCCGCGACGCCCCGCTCGGCCACTTCGTGCATCTCATCGGTGCGGATTTGCACTTCGACGCGCTGCTGCTCCGGCCCGATCACGGTGGTGTGGATGGAGCGATAGCCGTTGGTCTTGGGGTTGGAGATGAAATCCTTGAAGCGGTCGGGGATCATGCGCCAGTTCTGGTGCAGGATGCCCAGCGCGCGGTAGCAATCTTCCGGCGTCTTGACGATGACGCGAAAGCCCAGCACATCGGAGAGCTGCTCGAAATTGAGCTGCTTGTTCTGCAGCTTGCGCCAGATCGAATACGGGCGTTTGGCGCGACCATAGACCCAGGCGTCGATGCCGTCTTCGGCGAGCTTGCGCTTGATGGCATCCGCGATGCGGCCAATGCGGTCGCCCGAAGCATCGCCGATGCGCGCCAGCCGCGTGACGATGGAATTGCGCGCCTCCGGGTCGAGCTCGGCGAAAGCAAGGTCTTCGAGCTCCTCGCGCATGTTCTGCATGCCGATGCGGCCTGCCAGCGGCGCGTAGATGTCGAGCGTCTCCTGCGCGATGCGCACGCGCTTTTCGCGCTTGTCGATATGGGCGAGCGTGCGCATGTTGTGCAGCCGGTCGGCGAGCTTGATCAGCAGCACACGGATGTCGTTGGACATCGCCAGCATGAGCTTGCGGAAATTCTCCGCCTGCTTTGTCCGTTCGCTGAAAAGCTCGAGCTGCGACAGCTTGGTCACGCCGTCGACCAAATTGGCGATCTCGTCGCCGAAATTCTTCGTCACGTCCTCGATGGTGACGTAGGTGTCTTCCACCGTGTCGTGCAGCAACGCCGTCGCGATGGTCGGCACATCGAGCTTCAGCTCGGTGAGGATGGCGGCGACTTCCAGGGGGTGCGTGAAATACGGATCGCCCGAGGCGCGGAACTGCTTGCCATGCGCCGTCATGGCATAGACATACGCCTTGTTGAGCAGCGCCTCGTCGGCTTGAGGATCGTAGGCCTTCACGCGGTCCACGAGCTCGGTCTGACGCATGAGCTTGCGCCTGTTTTTGAATTTGGGCGACGGCGACTGGAAGTCTGCAGCGGTGGGCGCTTGCGGCGGGGGCACGCGCTCCACCAGCGGCGCGGCAGAGTAAATCTCGCCTTGCGCCGCGGCTTGGGTTTCGCCGGGCCGCGTCGGGACTGTCATAGTCCTAATAATATAGGGACGTTTGCTGAACCTTGGACAGCCCGCCGGCAAAGAAAAAGGCGGCGAAACCGCCGCCTTTCCCAAAATCGAACGATCGAACGACCTACTCTTCGTAGTCGCCTTCGGGCTCGGGTTGCGGCTCGGCGCGGCGCTGGGCTTCGGAGGTGAGCGCGCGCAGCAGCTCTTCCTCGGTGACCTGGCGGGCCTGCACGTCCTCGCGCACGTCCTCTTCGGGCTGGGCTTCCGGCTCGTCCACCTCGGCGTTTTTCTGGAGGGACTTGATGTAGTCCTCCTTCATGTCGTCCGGCTTCAGCTCCTTGGCCGCGATTTCGCGCAGCGCCACGACCGGGTTTTTGTCGCGATCGCGGTCGACCAGCGTGTCCGCGCCGCCCGAAAGCTGGCGCGCTCGGTGGCCCGCCATCAGCACCAGATCGAAGCGGTTGGGGATCTTGTCGACGCAATCTTCTACGGTAACGCGAGCCATCCAGACGTCCTTTATTCAGCAATCCCAAAGGCTTGTGCGCAAATCGGGAACAAAGCCTTGGGAAGGCGCGGGACCATATAGAAAGCGTTGCCCCGCGGCAACCCTCACTTTCTCTCGCTCAGCGCCCGGGCCGCTTCTACAAATTCGCTGGGCATCATTACCACGGTCATGGTGTTCTGCTTGGCGCCGATTTCGGTCAGCATCTGCATGCGGCGCAGTTCCAGCGAGGCGGGGGTCTTCATGATCTCGTCCGCCGCCTCGCGCAGCTTGAGCGCCGCTTCGTGCTCGGCCTCGGCCTTGATGATGCGCGCCCGCTTCTCGCGCAGCGCTTCGGCTTCCTGCGCCATGGCACGCTGCATGGAAGCCGGAATTTCGACGTTCTTCATCTCGACGTTCTGAACCTCGAGGCCCCAGCCTTCGGTCACCTGATCGACGCGGTCCTCGATGAGGCCGGCCAGCTTCTCGCGCTCCTTCAGAACATCGTCGAGGCTATGCTGGCCGATGATGTTGCGCAGCGTGGTCAGCGCCACCTGAATCACCGCATTGCGCACATTCTGCACCTCGATGATCGCCAGATCGGGCTTGACGATGCGATACCAGATCACGGCGTTCGCTTTCACCGGCACATTATCGCGCGTCATCGCTTCCTGCTGCTCGACGCCGTCGGTGAACACGCGCATGTCCACTTTCATCGCACGCTCGACGCCCAGCGGCACGATCCAGAACAGCCCCGGACCGCGCGTATCGATGTAGCGGCCGAAGCGGAAGACCAGCGCGCGCTCATATTGCTGGGCGACGCGAAATCCGCTCAATCCGATGATGACGATGAGCACCACAACGATCAGGCCGATATCCATGTCCGGCTCCTGCCAAAACTGCGTGCCAAAGGTGGGGATTCGAAGCCGGTTTGGAAAGACGCGGAAATTCGTATGATGCGCCCGTGGCTTGGGGGAAAACACATGCGAATCGCCGAGCGAAGCCTGGGATCCCTGCTGATCGTGGCGGCGCTCGTCACGGCCTATTACTGGTGGAGTTATTTCCACGGTGGCGACGTTCGCGTGATCGATGCGCGCTGGTATAGCGCGTTTGAGTCCAGCTTTCCCGTCGCCGATGGATGGATGGCGTTGTGCGCCGCGATCGCGGGCGCAGGCTTCCTCACCAATCGCCGCTACGCTGCGCCGTTCGGATTGCTGGCGGCATCGGCCATTGTCTATCTGGCCTGCATGGACATCACATTCGACGTCGAAAACGGGATGTACGCGCTGGCGGCGGCGAACGATGCAATGAAGTTCGAAATCTTCATCAACGCGACGTGCGTGATGTTGGCCGCGGCGACCTTATGGATTAGCTGGCGGCGCCTCGCTTGAGATCGCCTTTTGCGCTTTGTGCGCCGCCAGAAGCGGCCGCGCATGAATCCATGTCGTGACCGTGCGCGCATAAACCATGCCCACGGCGAAGACGATGCCAAGATCGGTCCAGCCGATAACGCTCGCACTGGGATGAACCGGATGCGCCGCATAGGGATCGGCGTGCGGCGTGATGTATTTGAGCCCGTAGCGCAGTGCGAACAGCACAAGGATCAGCATTGTGCCGACGGGCGTGGCGCGCGCCGAGACCTCGCCCGTCGCATTGTCGATCGAGAACTGCTGATGATGCGTGGTCAGGAATCCGGCCGCCACGCCGAGCGCCAGCGCCACCACGAATCCGAGGGCCCACACCAGGATCGGCTGCGGCAGCGGAGTCGTGGAAAACACGGCAACGACCGCCAGCGTGATGACGATCGGTCCGACGTACAATCGCCACGGCTTGACCTTGCGCGGCGCGTTGCGCGCCAGACGCCGTGCCAGAAGCACGACGACAAGCACCGGCCCCAGATAGGGAAGAAGATGTTTCCAGTCCATGACTACCCAATAGCGAATTTCACGTTATTGTCCTAGCCGGGATTTGGGGAGCGGGCACATGCGCGCAGAGTTTGCCGTGTTGTCGTTAATCGGGGCTGTCGTTGCGGGTACGGCCGCGGCGGACACGACATTCCATGCCAACAATCCCGCACCCATCGCGCCGCTCTCGGGCATGATCCTCTACCACAGCCCGACAATGCATTTCGCCATCGCCCATCCGCCGCATTGGACGGTCGATCCGCATTACACCGACAAAACGCTCGGACCCGGAAAAGCTGTTCGCGGCGTCGCGTTCACTGTGGCGCCGGCGCGTATCAAGGGAACGAACCTTGCCGGCGACACCTCCCTCGCCGTGCTGAGTTTGCCCGGCGCCTGCGAGGCCTCGCGCTTTCTGAACAGCCCGCAGGACGTGAAAACGCAGACACAGGCCGACCGCACCTACTCCTACGCCACAGCGAACAGCGCGGGCGCCGGCAATCGCTATGAAGAGACGGTCTACGCGCTGGCCGGCACATCGCCCTGCCTGGCGGTGCGCTATTACATCCATTATGCCGCGATCGAGAATTACCCTCCCGGCGCGGTGAAAGCCTTCGACCGCGCTGCGCTGATGAAGACTCTCGGGCGCATGCGCCGCTCGCTCGCCGTGCTGAAATAATCAGGCAAGCTTTTCAGGCGCGCGCTCATTCGCCGGCAACGCCGCAATCAATGCATCGACGCTTTTTGCCTCGATAGGATGGCGCCATTCGGGTGCAACGTCGCGCAGCGGCACCAGCACAAAAGCGCGCGACGAAATCCGTGGATGCGGAAGCGTTGGCGGACCGGCTTCGATGCGACCGTCATAATCCAGCAGATCGAGATCCAGCGTGCGCGGCGCGTTGCGAGCGCCACGCGTGCGGCCGAAGACGCGCTCGACCTCATGCAAGCGCGCAATCAAGGATTGCGGCGACAACCCGGTTTCGATGCGTGCGACTGCGTTAACAAATGACGGGTCCGCCGGATCGGGCCATGCCGCGGTCCTGTAAAATGAAGAGACGGCAACGATGCGGACATCTGCGCGCGCCAGTTCCATGAGCGCAGCGCGCAGTGTTTGCACAGGCGCGCCTGCGAGCGAGGGAAGATTGGAACCGAGCGCAATCAAAATCATATGAGGAACTCTGGAACGATTGCATTGCTTGCGGAATATCTTAGAACCAAACGCGGCCATCGGGGGGATTTACCGAATGGGGCCGCCAATTTTGATGTTTGTTTTTTTGCGGAGGTCAGCATGCTTTTTTATCCCCAGGAGAAACTCGCGCTTTTCATCGACGGCGCCAATCTCTACGGCGCGGCCAAGGGCCTGCAATTCGATATCGACTACAAGCGCCTGCTCGAGGTGTTCGCCCGCAAGGGCATTCTGGTGCGCGCGTTCTATTACACCGCCGTGATCGAGAACGAGGAATTCTCGCCGCTGCGCCCGCTGGTGGACTGGCTCGACTATAATGGCTTCGCGGTGGTCACAAAGCCCGCCAAGGAATTCACCGATGCGCAGGGCCGCAGGCGCGTGAAGGGCAACATGGACATCGAGCTTGCCATCGATGTGATGGAAATGGCCGAGCAGGTCGATCACATCGTGATCTTCTCGGGCGATGGCGATTTCCGCCGCCTCGTCGAGGCAGCCCAGCGCAAAGGCCGCCGCGTGAGCGTGGTCTCCACCACGCGCACCCAGCCGCCGATGGTATCCGACGAACTGCGCCGCCAGGCCGACAATTTCATCGAGCTGGAGGAGTTGAAGCCCACGATCGCGCGCGAAGGCGGCCCGCGCTCCATGCAAGCGCATGCACAGCAGCATTTCGCGCAGAGCGCATGAAGCCGGCGTGACGGATTGACAGCGGCGAAACTCGCGGGGAGGTTCGCTGCCATGTCCGCTGCGCCAAAAGCCGAGCCACCGAAGAATTGCCCGCTCTGCCCGCGGCTGGCGCAATTCCGCGCGGCAAATCGCCAGACATATCCGGATTACTTCAATAATCCCGTGCCGAGTTTCGGCTCGAACGACGCGCGCCTGCTCATTGTGGGCCTTGCGCCCGGACTACATGGCGCAAACAAGACGGGGCGTCCGTTTACCGGCGACTATGCCGGCGATTTGCTCTACGCCACGCTGAAGAAGCACGGCCTGGCGCGCGGGCACTATGGCGCGCGAGCCGATGACGGGTTCAAATTGCACGATTGCGCCATCGCCAACGCGGTGCGCTGCGTTCCGCCGCAGAACAAGCCGCTGCCGGCCGAGATCAACACCTGCCGGCAATTCCTCGTCGGCCAGATAGCCGCGATGGCGCATCTGCGCGCAATCCTGGCGCTCGGGCAGATCGCGCACAACAGCGTCTGCAGCGCGTTGGGTGTGAAGAAGAGCGCCTACAAGTTCGCGCATGGCGCCAAGCACCGCGCGGGCCACATCACGCTGATCGCGAGCTATCACTGCTCACGCTACAACACCAATACCGGCGTGTTGACGGCGACAATGTTCGACGAAGCCGTAAAGGAAGCGAAGCTGGCGGCCATGCCGCAGATTTAGCCTCAGTATGCTGCACCGCTTATCGCAACACCTCCGCGCGATTTGCTATGTCCTTGCGCCCTCGATTGGCCTTGGGCATTTCGTCGGTCGTAACTTGCAAAGGATTGCGCGGATATAGCGGGTGCCGACGCAAGCGAAGCCATCACCGGCGCCACAGATGGTGGTGCCGCAGAGGCCACCAGCGATGATGGCGGCACCGGGTGAGATAGCTGCCGCACGACGGCTTCTTCTCCTTTTGCGACCGTGAAATGAAACACGTGATCCTCGCCGTTCCAATTCACATGCAACACGATGTCCTGCGGGTAGGAACTCGATGACAGCGCATCGATGACCGCAATACCCGCCGTTGAATCGCCCGGATCGACCGTTGTCGTTTGAAGGACGTTTTGGCCAATGCTTTGCAACGTATGATCCAATGAACCTTGAATCGAAGCGATGTTCATACCGGTCGCAACACCGATATCATGACCGGCTTGATACGCGGCCGCGGCGTCGTAGGTCCGCGCGTGGATGCTCGCACTGCCATACGGTGTTCTCACAACGGCATTTGTGATGCTGTACGAATGACGACCGGCTTCGTAGGAGGCCAGCCCGCCGATCACGGCCACCGCGACCTGCGCCCACGCCGCTTTCACTTCGGCTTCGTGTTGGAGTTCGACGCTCGTCATGATCTTATCCGCCGTGCCGTCTTGCTGGACGACCGCGAGATTCTCGACTCCGAAGTCTGCGGGTTGAGTGCCTTTGTTGAAGACGGCTACGGCAAAACCAAGCCGACTATCCGCGTTGATGCCCAACGGCGTGATCTGCACCGCGCCCCGGCTCATTTCCGAATAGGTTGTTGGCTTTCCATGGTCGTAGCGAACCTGCTGCGACGCATCAACGACGGGCGAAATGTTGTAAGGCGTCGTGCAGCCCGCCAGAAAGGCGGCCGCAGAAAACACGAGTACCACAGCAAACTTCATTGTCCGCTCCCCTTGTAGGCAAAGAAAAGCGTAGGCCAATCGCCCTTAAGTTGCGTGAACTTAGGCTGGAGTTTTTGATGATGGCGGCAACGGGCCGTTTACGATATCGACGCCAGCGTGCGCATCCGCTGAGTGCCGCAACTCTGACTAGCGCCGGAAGAACGATCCGGGATGGCGCTTCAGCGCCTTGCGCTTGGCATCGGCCGGATAGACCACATGGCCGAGAATCGCTTTTTCTCGCGTCACGACTTTTTTCGCAGGCGGGACGGTGCGGCGGCCGAAGCCGCTACAGGCGACTGTTTCTGTTCCAAATTGAGACGCCATGCGGGTCACGCGGAGGATTCCGGACTCTTCGGCTGTCTTTTCGCAAATCTCGTGCCTGTTTTCGCAAATCCCGTGCCTGTCAAAAGCGCCATAGCTTCGCTCGCCTCCCACGGACGGCCGAGGCGGAACACTTTGAGGTGCGCGCAGTGCGGCGTCGCGAGCAGGGCTTCATATTCGGCGCGACGGCGGTGGAAGGTGTCCCATGCCCAGCGGATCGGATGATCCTTGCCAAGCCATTGCCGCGCCTCTTCGCGGTTGCCGTTGTACAATTCTCTGCGGGAGATCGCCCGGCTGATCGAACGCCAGATCACACGGCGCATGATCACCGGGCGCGAATAATCCAGCCAGACGAGATGCGTCGCGCGCGGCAGCACATAGGGGCGGACGATCGTATAATTGCCGTCGCAGACCCATGCTTCCATGGCGGCGGCTTCCGCGGTTCGCCGCTTGAACTCTTCGGGATCATGCGTCTGCAGATCGCGCCAGCCGGGCTGCCAGTTGATCGCGTCCAGTTCGATGTGCGCGCAACCGGAGCGTTTTGCGAATTCCGACGCGAAGGTGGATTTGCCCGCGCCTGATGTGCCCACCACCATCAGACGCATCGCTCACCCCTTGTCCCGCATCAGGCGGGCCTTGTCGCGTTGCCAGTCGCGCTTCTTTTCGGTTTCGCGCTTGTCGTGGATCTTCTTGCCCTTGGCGATGCCGAGTTCGATCTTGGCGATGCCTTTGGGAGTGAAATAGACCCGCAAGGGGATCAGCGTCATGCCTTCGCGCTGGATGGCGGCAGCGAGCTTGCTCGCTTCGCGCTTGTGAACTAGAACTTTCCGGTCGCGGCGCGGCTCATGATTGAAGCGGTTCGCCATCTTGTATTCGGGAATGTAGGAATTGACGAGGAAGAGCTCGCCATCCTTCGCCTGCGCATAGGATTCCGCGATGGTCGCCTTGCCGGTGCGCAGCGATTTCACTTCGCTGCCCAAGAGGATCAGCCCCGCCTCCAGCGTGTCCTCGATGGCATAGGCGTATCGCGCTTTGCGATTGTCGGCGACGATCTTCGTGCCGTCGTCTTTTTTCTTGATCAAAGCAATCCTGCGATCTTCATCGCCGCGCGAATCTTCTCGCGCGCACCGTCCG
>DASXFK010000046.1:0-13716 GCA_036489635.1 Rhizomicrobium sp.
TAAGTCCTTGATTTCCCGCGGTTGCAATGGGGCGGCGCGCCGCTATAGTCCGCGCCCGTAAATCCCGGGCTGCCCATGAACGACCAGATGCTCACCACGATCGCGCCGCTCATTGCGATATTCGCGATCTTCTATTTCCTCATGATCCGTCCGCAGCAGCAGCGCATGAAGCAGCACAAGCAAATGGTGGACAATATCAGCCGCGGCGATACGGTGGTGACTGCAGGCGGCCATGTGGCGAAAGTGTCCAAGCCGGTGAAGCCCGACGATCAGGAGGTCACGGTGGAAATCGCCGACGGCGTCCACACCCAGGTGGTGCGCAGCACGATCACCGAGGTGCGTCCCAAGAACGCGCCCGCCAACTCGAACAAGGCCTGATCGATGCTCCAGATCCCGACCTGGAGCCGCGTCATCACGACGCTCGTTCTGCTCGCGGGGCTCATCATCGCATTGCCCAACGCGCTGCCATCCAGCGTGCGCGACCGGCTGCCCGCACCGCTGCAGAATACCGTCACCCTCGGCCTCGACCTGCAGGGCGGCTCCTATCTGCTGCTCGAAGTGGAGATGGACCAGGTTCAGAAGGACAAGCTGCAGTCGCTGGTGGGCGATATCCGCGCCAATCTGCGCAAAGCGCGCATCGGCTACACCAATCTTCAGGCGAAGACGGACACGGTATCGGTGCACATCACCAATCCGGCGCGCTATCAGGATGCCAAGACGCTCATCGGTAATCTCAACACCGCCAGCGGCGGCGGCCTGCTTTCGAGCGGCGCGCACGAATACGACTTGACCGAGCCTGGCAATTCCACGCTTGCCATGAAGATCACCGATCAATTCCGCACGCAGAATCAGGCCCAGATTCTCGGCCAGTCCATCGAAGTGGTGCGCCGACGCATCGACCAGCTCGGCACGCGCGAGCCGACCATCGAACGGCAAGGCGAGGATCGCATTCTTGTGCAGGTGCCGGGTCTTTCCGATCCGCAGCACCTGATCGATCTTCTCGGCAAGACCGCGAAGATGACGTTCCAGATGGTGGACAGTAACGCCAACGTCGTCGATGCGATGAAAGGCATCGTCCCCATCGGCGACGAGTTGCTCTACGAAGACAACCCCGCCAAGGGCCAGCCGCCGATCCCGATCGTGGTGGAGCGGCGCGTGCTGGTGGCAGGCGATCGGCTGACCGACGCCTCGCAGCAATTCAACCAGCAGTCTGGACAGACAGTCGTGGCGTTCCGCTTCGACACCGTGGGTGCGCGCGAGTTCGGCGATGCGACCAAGGACAATGTCGGCCGCCGCTTCGCCATCGTGCTCGACAACAAAGTGATCGAAGCTCCTACCATTGAGACGCCGATTCTGGGCGGCCAGGGCGAAATCACCGGCGGCTTCACCGTGCAGACCGCGAACGATCTGGCGGTGCTGCTGCGCGCGGGCGCATTGCCGGCGCCGCTCAAGATCCTCGAGCAGCGCACGGTGGGTGCAGAACTCGGCGCCGACGCGGTGCAGGCGGGCAAGTTCTCCGCGCTCGCCGGCCTCTTTCTCGTGTCGCTGTTCATGGTGGCGCGCTATGGATTGTTCGGGTTGTTCGCCGATATCGCATTGGCGCTCAACATCATCCTGCTGTTCGCGGCGCTGACGTTGTTCGGAGCCACCCTCACGCTGCCGGGCATCGCCGGTATCGTGCTCACCATGGGCATGGCGGTGGATGCCAACGTGCTGATCTATGAGCGCATTCGCGAAGAACAGCGTAACGGCCGAAGCATGCTCGCCTCGATCGATCAGGGCTTCCAGCGGGCGCGGACGACCATTTTCGATGCCAATATGACGCACCTTATTGCCTCGCTGATCCTCTTCCAGCTGGGCTCCGGCCCGGTGCGCGGCTTTGCCGTGACCTTGGGAGTGGGCATCATCACTTCGTTCTTCACGGCGGTCATGGTGACGCGGCTGATCGTCATCCTGTGGCTGGCCTGGGCGCGCCCCAAGCGCCTGGCCATCTAGCGAATCGCCACAGGGTTTTTGGGGCCTAAAACAACTTAACCAATGGCAATTTCGCGTTAAGCTCCCCCTTGGACTCACAGGGGGACTTCACCATGGCGGCGTTCTTTTCCAATCTCAGAAACACGGTCATCGCGGGGTTCATACTCGCGCTTATCGTGCTGGCGATCCGTTTGGCCTTCGGCGGCCTGGATCTCGGCAACGTGGCCTTTTGGGGCTTCATCGTGCGCTGGTGTCACATCATCAGCGGCGTGATGTGGATCGGTCTGCTGTGGTACTTCAATTTCGTCTCCACACCGACGACGCCGTCGATACCCGCCGAGTTGCGCCCGGCGCTGGGCAAATACATCACCCCTTCGGCGTTGTTCTGGTTCCGCTGGGGCGCAATGGGGACGATCGTATTCGGCATTATCCTGGCGTGGCTGAACGGCTATCTGCTGCAGGCCTATACGCTGGACATCGTGGATACATCGGGCGCGTTCTCGACCGTGACCTATCTTCTGATCGGCATCGGCATGTGGATGGGCACGATCATGTGGTTCAATGTGTGGTTCATCATCTGGCCGTGCCAGCAAAAAGCCCTGAACATCGGCGGCAAATATCCCGATCTTTCGGCAGACGCGAAGGCCGCGGCGGCAAGGACGTCCGGCATGTTCAGCCGCATCAACACCATGCTCTCGATCCCGATGCTGTTCTGCATGGCGGCCGCATCGCATCTGCCGTGATGCCGACGCGTTATCGCACGCGGGGAGCCGCTCGGGGAACCGGGCGGCTCTTTTGCTGAATGGATAGTCTGGAAAACATCGTCCGCACCTCCGATCCGGACCGCTATATCGCGGCGTTGTTCGCGCCCGCGCAGAGGCGCGCGCATCTGTTCGCGCTCTACGCGTTGAACCACGAGCTTGGCCACATTGCCGAAGTTGTGCGCCAGCCGATGATGGCGGAGATTCGCCTGCAATGGTGGCGCGATGCGCTGGTGGAGGCGCGCGCCGGAAAGCCGCGCGGGCACGAGGTGCTGCAAGGCATAGCGAAGGCGTTCGCCGCCGCGGAGATTCCGCAAGACGCGCTCGATGCCATGATCGATGCGCGGGCGCTGGATTCCGGCGCGCAGATGTTCGCCGATATGGCCGCACTGGAAGCTTATGCCGATGCGACGTCCGGCAACCTTATGCGCATCGCTGCGCGCATCCTCGGCCAACCGGCGGACGATGCGGCGCGCGAAGCCGGAATTGCTTATGCGCTGACTGGAATCCTGCGCGCGATGCCATTTCACGCTGCGCGGCGCAAGCTGTTTCTGCCGCTGGATGCGCTGAAAGCCGAAGGTCTCGATCCGGAGGATGTGTTCGCGGCGCGTGAGATTGCGAAAATCGAGCGGGTGTTTGCGATTGTCGCGGATTGCGCGCGACAGCATCTCGCAGAGGTCCGCAAAATGAAAAAGCCGGGGAAGGCATTGCCCGCATTGATGCCCGCGACCGCTGTCCCATTTTATCTGAAGCGGATGACGCAACGCGATTTCAATCCGTTCCGCGACCGGAGCGATATTCCGATGTATCGCCGCCAGCTTGCGATGCTCGCCGCGTCATTCCGCGGCCGCCCGTGATCGCCCCAACCAGGCATCGAGATCGGCGAGCGCGCGGTGGCTCATGGCCTTCTTGCGATCTTTGCCGCGCGCGCCGGCAAGTTCCGGGAACAAGCCGAAGTTCACGTTCATGGGCTGGAAGGTCTTGGCATCCGCGCCGCGCGTGATGTGCACGAGCAGGGCGCCGAGCGCGGTGGTCGCGGGCGGTGCCATGGTTTCGCCCGACGCAAATCGCCCCGCGAGCAAGCCAATGGCTGCGCTCTCCACATAACCTTCGACGCCGGTGATCTGTCCTGCAAAGCGCAAACGCGGATCGGCCTTCATGCGAAGCTGCTCATCCAGCAAAGCTGGCGAATTGATGAAGGTGTTGCGATGCAGCCCACCCAGCCGCGCGAACTGCGCGTTCTCCAGACCTGGGATCGTGCGGAAGATGCGCGTCTGCTCGCCATGTTTCAGCTTGGTCTGAAAGCCGACCATGTTCCACAACGTGCCGAGCGCATTGTCCTGGCGAAGTTGCACCACCGCATAGGGCCGCCGTCCGGTGCGCGTGTCGCACAATCCCACCGGCTTCATCGGCCCGAAGCGCAATGTCTCCGGTCCGCGCTGCGCCATCACTTCGATGGGCAGGCAGCCCTCGAAATAGGGCGTGGACTTTTCCCATTCCTTGAATTCGGTCTTCTCGCCCGCGATCAGCGCCGCGATGAAGGCTTCATACTGCTCCTTATCCATCGGGCAGTTGATGTAATCCGCGCCGTCGCCCCCAGGACCAACTTTGTCGTAACGCGATTGCATCCACGCCACGTTCATGTCGATGGATTCGTGATGCGCGATGGGCGCAATCGCGTCGAAGAATGATAGCGAATCCTCGCCGGACAACACGCGGATCGTTTCCGCCAAATCGGGCGAGGTGAGCGGCCCGGTCGCCACGATCACAGATGCCCAATCCTTCGGCGGGAGCCCCGCAATCTCTTCGCGCGCAATTTCGATATTCGGGTGACCTTCAATCGCCTGCGTAATCTCCGCGGAAAATCCGTGACGATCCACCGCCAGCGCGCCACCCGCCGGCAGCTTGTGGGTATCCGCCGCGCGCATGATGAGCGAACCGGCGCGCCGCATCTCTTCATGCAGCAAGCCGACGGCATTGTTCTCCCAATCGTCGGAACGCAGCGAGTTGGAGCACACCAGTTCGGCGAGGCTATCCGTCTGATGCGCATCGGTGCCGCGCACGGGCCGCATCTCATGCAGCACCACGCGCGCGCCCGCGTTCGCCGCCTGCCACGCGGCTTCGCTGCCGGCCAATCCGCCGCCTATGATGTGGATGGTGTCGCTCATGGCCGCTGCTCTACCCCAGAGGGGAGGGGGAGTCGAAAAAATTGCATTTCACTCTCGGCAAGGCCGCCAACCAGCTGTAAAAACCATAGAAAAAGGGCAGTATGACATCTTGATGCTCTGAAGGTGGACATCAAAACATCAACATGCTACACTCTAGCTATGAAGACGAGAGCAACCCTGACCATCGATCCCGACAATGCCGCCAGGCTGAGCCGGTTGCAGAAGGAGCGCGACCTTAGCTTCAAGGAGGTCGTGAACAGCGCGCTGCGAAATGGGCTCGACAAGCTCGAAAGCCCGCAGCGGGAGCACAAGCCATTCCGAATTCCTGTTCTCGAATGCGGCAAACCAACCTTCAATTCTCCGGAAGAGTTGAAGCAGCTGACCAACGAGATTCAATTCGAAGAGGACATGCGCAAGTTGGGCGTGAAGTGATCCTCGTTGATACGAATCTGCTTCTCTACGCGTCGATCCCCAGCGCCACGGAACATGCGCGCTCAAGAGAGTGGCTCTATGAACAGCTTGCCGGAGCGCATCGCATCGGTCTTCCCTGGCACAGTCTGCTTGGCTTTGTCCGTCTCGCCTCGGACCGGCGAGTATACGCCACTGGTCCTTCCGTTGCGCTGGCCTGGCAAACTGTAAGCGCATGGCTTGACGTGCCAAAAGTTTGGATACCTCAGCCTACGGATCGCCACGCCGAGGTTTTGAACGCTCTATTCAATTCGGCGCAGGTTCGAAGCGACATGATAATGGACACGCATCTCGCCGCGTTGGCGATTGAGCATGGGCTAACACTTTGCTCAAATGACCGCGATTTTGCGCGCTTTCCGGGATTGCGTTGGATCAATCCGCTTGAAGGATAGTCAACCCCAAACCTGCGGCTTCGCGTTGGCCCAAGGTTGCCACGGCTGCGCTTGCTCGATCTGTGCCGCGAGCCGGTAGAGCGTGGCTTCGTCGGCGATGCGCGCCGTGAACATCATGCCGATGGGAAGTCCGTCATGCGATGTACCCATCGGCAGCGACAGAGAAGGCTGCCCGGTCATGTTGTAAGGCGGCGTGTAGCCGAACACGAAAGACTGGCGGCGGTTGAATTCCTTGGGATCGAGATTCACCGGATCGAGATGGCCGATGGTGGGCGGCGGCGTCAGTGTCACCGGCGACAGCAGCACATCGAATTCGCGCCATTTGGAGAGCAATTCGCGGCAACACAGGCGCAGGTTCTGCATGCCCTCGCCGATCTGCGAGGCGGTGAGCTTCCTGCCGCTGCGATAGCTCACCCACGCCAATGTCTCCATATCCTCTTGGGTTGGCTCGCGGCCCACGACCTTTGCCCAACCGTCGATGGTGGCGGCGAACGTTGCGCCGTTGACCGCGCCATTCCATCGATAGAGCTTGCGCCAGTCCATGCCCAGCGTCTTCTTCTCGATCATGGTGTGGCCGAGTTCGCCGAGCAGCTTCACCGTCGCGTCGAAAACTTTCTGCACATCCGCGCTGGGCTGCGCCTCGCGCGGCACTTCGGTGGAGAACCCGATGCGCAGCTTGCCGGGCGGGGTTTGAATCTCCTGCGTGTAAGGCTGCGACTTCGGAACCGGCGAATAGGGCGCGTCGTCTTCCGGATAGCCCGTCCAGTCCAGCATAGCGGCGCTGTCGCGCAAGCTGCGCGTCAGCACATGATCGACCGTTAGATTGTTCACGCGGTTGCGATCGTCCGGGCCGCCGGGGTTGCGGTTCTGCGTCGGCTTCATGCCGACGAGGCCGCATTGCGCGGCGGGAATGCGGATCGAGCCCGCGCCGTCGCTGCCATGCGCCATCGCCACCATGCCGCTGGCCACGGCCGCCGCCGCGCCACCGGACGATCCACCCGAAGAACGATCGGTGTTCCACGGATTGCGGCAGATGCCCAGATGCCGGCCTTCCGTCGTGCCGGGGATTCCGAATTCCGGCGTGTTCGTCTTGCCAACGAGCACCACGCCCGATGCGCGATAGCGTTTCGTCAGTTCCGCATCATGGTCGGTGAGGTGGTTTTTCAGGAACGCCGAACCGTTTGTCATCGGCCAACCTTTGACGGCCAGGTTGATGTCCTTGATGAGGAACGGCACGCCCTTGAACGGGCCGTCCGGCAGCGGACCTTTCGCCACGTCGCGGGCTTCGTCATAGGCTTTGTAAACGACGGCGTTGACCTTCGGATTGTTGCGCTCGATGCGCGCGATGGCGGCGTCCACCAGTTCGAGCGGCGAAACCTCCTTGCGGCGGACGAGATGGGCGAGCCCGGTAGCGTCGTATCGATCGTATTCCGCGAAAGCCATTGTCGTCGTCCTTCAAAGATTTGGTGTGTGCGATATCCACGGTTGCGCCGCTTCCAGCTCGGCGGCGAGCCTGAGCAGGCGCATCTCTCCACCGCTGCGCGCCACGAACTGCACGCCGATCGGCAAGCCGTCCGCGTTCCATTGCAGCGGCAGGTTGATCGCCGGCTGGCCGGTCGCGTTCTGGATGGAAGTGAACGGCACATAGTCCATGATCGGCGTGAAGGCGCGCAGCACCGCGCGCTCGTCGATGTCGATGGTGCCGAGCTTCAGCGGCGGCGCGCCAAGCGTGGCGCCGAGCCATACATCATAGGTCTCGTGGAACTTCGCCATGATGCGGCAGGCGCGGAACAGCGTCTGTTGCGCGTTCATGTGCTTCACGGCGCTGATTTTCATGCCCGCCTCGTAAAGCGAAAGCGTCAGCCCCTCCACCACATCCGTCGAAACCGGCTTGTTCAGCATCTGCGACAGCCGGTCGATGCCGAGCGCGGTGTTGGAGGACCAGAGCGTGAGGAACGCCGGCGTGGTCTCTTCCGGATCGATCGGCGGCGTCGCCTCTTCCACGCTGTGGCCGAGAGCCTCGCACAGCTTTGCCGTCTTCTGCACCGCTTCCAGCACGTCGGGATGATGCGGATGCCCGTTCAGCATCTTGAACGACACTGCGATTTTCAGGCGCTTGGGCTTTCTCGCATGGCCTTCGAGATAGGAACCTTCCGGCGGCAGCGCGAAATAGGGATCGCCGTAATCGGGCGGGCAGGCGATATCCAGCGCGGCGGCGCAATCGCGCACGGTTCGCGTCACCACATGATCGACGCTGAGGCCGCTCATGGAATCCGCGCTATCGGGGCCTTGCGTGGTGCGGCCGCGCGAGACTTTCAGGCCGACAAGCCCGTTGGCCGAAGCCGGGATGCGGATCGAGCCGCCGCCATCCGTGGCGTGTGCGATGGGCACGATGCGCGCGGCGACCGCCGCTGCCGAGCCGCCGGAAGAGCCGCCGGTCGAGCGCGTGAGATCGTAGGGATTGTGCGCGGGGCCATAGAGCTTGGATTCGGTGGTCGGAAGGATTCCGAATTCCGGCACGTTGGTTTTGCCAAGCGGGATCAGGCCCGCGGTCTTGAAGCGCGCCACCAGCGTGGCGTCGTGATCGGCGGGAATGGCCGGCATGAAGCGCGAGCCCATGCGCGTGGGCATCCCGACCGCGCCGCCGCGCATGTCCTTGAGCAATGTCGGCACGCCGGCGAACACGCCTTTGGGCTTGGCAGACTTTGCCGCGTCGCGCGCCTGCCCGAACGCCTCGAAGACGATGGCGTTGAGTTTGGGATTCAGCTTCTGCGCCCGCGCGATGGCTTCGTCGACCAGTTCGAGGGCGGTGACTTCCTTTGTCTTGACCAGTTGGGCGAGGCCGAGCGCGTCGTGGCTCTCATATTCCGCGAAACCCATCAGTGCATCGCCTTCTCGTAACGCTGCGCCCAGGGCGCGGCTTTCTCCAACTGCGCCGCGAGTTTCAGCAGCGTCGTCTCATCGCCGAAGCGGCCGACGAATTGCACGCCGATGGGCAGGCCCTCCTTGTTCCAGTGCAGCGGCAGATTGATCGCGGGTTGACCCGTCACGTTCTGCATCGCGGTGAAGGGCACATAATCGATCAGCGGCGCGAAGGATTTCATCGGATCGGTTTCCTCCATGTCGAAGACGCCGAGCTTCACCGGCGGCAGGCCCAGCGTGGCGGAGAGCCACACATCATGGGTTTCATGGAACGCTGCCGCGTCGCGCGCCGCCCGATGCATCGCCATCTTGGCGATCAGGTAATTGCTGGCAGGAACCTGCTTGCCGGCTTGATACAATCCCCATGTCAGGCCTTCGAACAATTGCCGCGCCGGTTCCTGCCCCGTCATCATCGCGACGGCGTCGATGCCGGCGGCGAGATTGGCGCTCCACAGTGCCATGAACGAGGGAATGAGCGTCGCCTGATCCAGCACGGGCGAGGCTTCTTCCACATGATGCCCCTGCTGCTCGCAAAGTTTCGCCGCGGCTTTCACCGCCGCCACGCAGTCGGGGTGCAGCGGCGTGCCGTCGAGCTTGCTGGCCCCGAACGCGATGCGCAGCGGCTTGGGCTTGCGCTTCATCGCCGCGAGATAGGAGGCTTCTTTCGGGGGCGCCCAATAGGGATCGCCCAGCACATTGCCGGAGACCGCATCGAGCGCGGCGGCGGTATCGCGGACGCTGCGCGAGACGACAAGCTCGTTCACCAGTCCGTCGATCGGGTCGCCAAAATCGGGGCCGAAGCTCGTGCGCCCGCGCGTCGGCTTCAATCCCACCAGCCCGCAAGCCGACGCCGGAATGCGGATCGAGCCGCCGCCGTCATTGGCATGTGCCAGCGGCACGACGCCGGCCGCCACCGCCGCCGCCGAACCGCCGGAAGATCCGCCGGTGGAACGCGTGATGTCCCAGGGATTGCGCGCTGGTCCGTACATCTTGGATTCCGTCGTTGGCACCAACCCGAACTCCGGCACATTCGTCTTACCCAGCGGAATGAGACCGGCGGCTTTGAACTTCGCCACCAGAATGGAGTCGTGATCGGCGGGCACATTCGGAAAGATGCGCGCGCCTTGCCGCGTCGGCATGCCTTCGGCGGTGGCCAGAATATCCTTCAGAAAAAACGGCACGCCCGCGAAGGGGCCTTTCAATTTGCCTTTCGCCGTGGCGCGGGCGCGCGCGTAATCGGCGAACACCACGAAATTGAGTTTGGGATTGAGCCGCTCGGCGCGGGAGATGGCTTCGTCCACCAGCTCGCTCGCTTTGACCTTCTTCTTCGCCACCAGATCGGCGAGGCCAAGCCCGTCATATTTCGCGTAATCGGCAAATGCCATTTTTTGTTTCCAACGCTGTTTTCCCGCGACCTTACCCACGCACTGACAGGCTGTCACTGACGTTCCTCTCCCCTCAAAGGGGGAGAGGGAGAGTTCGCGCTTAGCTTCGTCCCTCGGCCAGAGCTTTGGCGAAGGCGGGTCTGGCTTTCAGCGCGCCCATACAGCGCAGCTCTTAGGCATGCTTGACGCCGAGCAGCTTCAGCATCCGCGTCGACCACAGCGTGAAGCCCATCATGATGTCGGCGCCGGGGCGAGAATCCGCGCTTTTTTTTGGGGGCGTTCGTCCCTACATTGATTGGGGCAGGATGGGGCAGCCATGAAAATCCCGGTCGGCAGGACGCTGGAAGCGGCATTCACTTTCGGCCTGAAAAGCTTTCTCTCGGTTCTGGGGACGGTGTGGCTTCCGATCCTGGTGACCATCGTCCTCATCGGCGGCGCGGTGACACTGAGCGTGATGAGCCTGCACGGCCGCGTGTTCGGGCCCGATCCCACCGCGTTGCTGCATCTGCTGGTGCATATGAGCGGCGCGCTCGCGTTGGCCTGGATCGTGTTCATGATCATGGGCGCGATGATCCAGGTCGGCCTGTTGCGCAAGGCGCTGGGCCTGCACCCAGGCCCGGTGTTCGTCTATTTTTCGCTGGGCACCGATGTCTGGCGGATGCTGGGCGCGACGCTTTTGCTGTTCGTGATTTACGTGGGCGTGGGCATCGGCTTTGCGGCCGCGGGAGTTGCCATCTTCGCCGTGGCGCACAGTTTGTCGGGGGGGGCCAGCGGCTACTGGATCGCAGGCATCGCCTGCGTGGTGCTGGCCTGCGCCTATATCTACATCGTCATTCGCATCAGCTATTTCCTGCCGGCGGTTGTGGTGGCGGAGAATCGGATCGGCATAGGCCGCGCCTGGGCGTTGGGCGGCGGGAATTTCTGGCGCATCGTGGCGGTCGTGCTCGTCATCGTGCTGGCGGTGAACATCGCCGCCTCGATGCTTTCCTCCGTGTTCGCGCCGCCGTTCCTGAGCACCTTCGGACCGCGGCCCGATCCGGCCGAGTTCTTCCACCGCTATCTGCAATACATGGCGTCGGCGGGCCCAATGCTCGGTATCGTCTATCTTTTGCAAACCGTGCTGCTATACGGTCTTTTCGCCGGCGCAGCCGCGAGCGCCTATCGCGCCGTGACGTCGCCACCCGAGGGACTTAAGCCTGCATGAACAAGCTTCCGGTCGGCAAAACCATATCGTCCGCCTATGCTTTCACCTTCTCGCAACTTGGCTCGATCATCGGGCTGGCGTGGATATCGCTGGTCGCGATCGGCATCCTGCAATTCCTGCCTTATGCGGCAGGCGCCGCCACGGTTGCCGCCAATCCGCTGCAGGAAGGCCAGCGCGCGATCCAGAACATGGGCATCTCGATCCTGGTGCTTCTGCTCAGCGCCATCGTCTATGTGGCGGTGACGCGGCTGGCGCTGGGACAGAAGCCGGGCGGCGCGATCGCCCATTTCGCGCTCGGCGTGGCGGAGTTCCGCACCTTCGGCGCGATCTTCCTTTTGGGACTCGCAATTGTCGGCATCTCAATCGGTCTTGCCATTGTGATCGCGGTGATAGGCGGCACGCTGGGCGCCTCGCACAATCAAGCGGTGCTGGCGCTGACGATCCTGGTTCTGGCGATCGCGGTGATTTGCGCCGTCGCTTATATCGGCGCGCGATTGGGCTTTGTGCTGGTGCCCGCGACCGTGGTGGAAGAACACATCAGCCTGTCGCGCGGCTGGACGCTGACCCAGGGCAATTTCTGGCGCATCGTCGCGGTGTTGCTGGCGGTGACGATTCCGATCTTTCTGGTGGAATGCATCGCGGTGGCGGTGGTCATGGGCCCCGATCTGCTCACCCTGATTCCCGCCGGCCCGCATGGCGATCCGCAGGCGCTTTCGGCCCATATGGAGGAGATCATCGGCCGCCATGCGCCGGTGTTGATCGGATTGCGCCTGGTTTTCGCGCCGTTCCAGTTTGGCCTCGGCATCGGCGCCTCTGCCTTCGGCTATCGGACGCTGACGGCCGCGGCGCCGCAATAACCGCAAAGCGAGCGAACCTATTCCGCCGCCTGCCGCTTCCGAGGCGCTGCCAGCTTCTCGGGAGCGCGTCCCCGCAGCAGCGGTTTGAGGTATTGGCCGGTGTAGGAGCGCGGGTTCTTCGCCACATCTTCCGGCGTGCCGAAGGCCACGATCTCGCCGCCGCCGTCGCCGCCTTCGGGGCCGAGGTCGATGATCCAGTCGGCGGTCTTGATGACTTCCAGATTGTGCTCGATCACGACGACGGTGTTGCCGCTATCGACCAGCTCATGCAGCACTTCGAGCAGCTTCTTGATGTCGTGGAAGTGCAGGCCGGTCGTCGGCTCGTCCAGAATGTAGAGCGTGCGCCCCGTGGCGCGGCGTGAGAGTTCCTTCGATAGCTTCACGCGCTGCGCTTCGCCGCCGGATAGCGTCGTCGCCTGCTGGCCGATGGAGATGTAGCCCAGGCCAACGCGCTTCAGCGTATCCAGCTTCTCGCGGATCGACGGCACCGCCTTGAACAGCTCCGCGCCGGCTTCCACCGTCATGTCGAGAACGTCGGCAATCGAGTAGTCGCGGAACTTCACGTCCAGGGTTTCGCGGTTGTAGCGCTTGCCTTTGCAGACATCGCACTGGACATACACATCGGGCAGGAAGTGCATCTCGATCTTGATGACGCCGTCGCCCTGGCACGCTTCGCAGCGTCCGCCTTTCACGTTGAACGAGAACCGCCCCGGTTGATAACCACGCGCTTTCGATTCCGGCAGTTCCGCGAACCAGTCGCGGATCGGTGTGAACGCGCCTGTGTAGGTGGCAGGGTTCGAGCGCGGCGTACGGCCGATGGGGCTTTGGTCGATGTCGATCACCTTGTCGAGGAATTCCAGGCCCTCGATGCGGTCGTGCGCCGCGGGATGCTCGCGGCTCTGCGCCAGCTTGCGCGATGCTGCCTTATAGAGCGTCTCGATGGTGAGCGTGGATTTGCCGCCGCCCGACACGCCGGTGACGCAAGTGAACGTGCCCATCGGGATTTGCGCGGTCACGTTCTTCAGATTGTTGCCCTTCGCGCCGATCACCTTCACCCAGCGGTCATGCACCGCCTTGCGGCGTTTCGCGGGAATCGGAATCTGCTCGATGCCGACGAGATATTTGCCGGTCAGGCTATCGGGGCACGCCATGATGTCTTCGGGCGTGCCTTCGGCGATGATGTGGCCGCCGTGGATGCCCGCGCCGGGGCCGATGTCGATCACATGGTCGGCGGTGCGGATGGCTTCCTCGTCATGCTCCACCACGATCACGGTGTTGCCCATGTCGCGCAGCCCGCGCAGGGATTCGAGCAGCTTGGCGTTGTCGCGCTGATGCAGACCGATGGACGGCTCATCGAGCACATACAACACGCCCGTCAGTCCCGAACCAATCTGCGACGCCAGCCGGATGCGCTGGCTCTCGGGGGCCGACAACGTGCCCGACGCGCGCGCCAGGGTGAGATAATCGAGGCCGACATTGTTCAGGAACTTCAGCCGTGCGCGGATCTCTTTCAAAATGCGCGCCGCGATTTCGTTCTGCTGTTTGTTCAGCTTCTTGTCGATGTCGCGGAACCAGCTATCGACCA
>DASXFK010000080.1:0-43066 GCA_036489635.1 Rhizomicrobium sp.
CTTCGCACCGCGGCGCGCCGGCTGCCGCACGATGAGATGACGCTGAAGATGAACGATGCCATCGCCATCCTTTCCGCAGTGATGGATGGACTCTGGCTCGACTTCTGCATCTCGCCCAAGCGCACGCCGCGCCCGCGCGCCGTCGCGCTGTGCAATCTGACGGCGCGAAAGCTGTTCGCCGCCTAATTGGACAAGTGACCAAGAGCGTGGTTTGAATCGCAGCTTCCTCGGAGGCGAGATGCCGCGCGCGCTGTTCGTTCTGATGTTGGCTTCGCTCGCGCTGTCGCCGGCCCTGGCAAGCGACTGGCCGGCGAGCGATCCCGGCATCCGCGACGCGGCCAGGCTCGATCCGCAAAGACCCTTGTCGGCCGAAAGCAAAATGTCCGTCGCGGACGGCTTCACGCTTGCGCTGGCTGGCGATCTCATCATCTCACGTCCGCTTCTCAAGGCGCGCGTGCCGCCGGGTTTCGATTCGCTTGTTGCTGTGCTGCGTTCGAGCGATGTCGCGTTCGGCAATCTCGAAACGTCGTTGATCGACATTCGCCATTTCAAGGGCAGCCCTTATCCGTGGGCGGGCGACTGGGCGAATATCGGCCTGCCGTCCGTGACGCCCGATCTGAAGGCGATGGGCTTCGACATGGTCGGCCGCGCCAACAACCATGTTGAGGATTGGGGGCTCGACGGCATGCGCGAAACCGATGCGCGGCTCGACAAGGCAGGCATCGTCCATGCAGGCACCGGGGAGACGGCCGCGCTCGCCCGCGCGCCGCAATATTTCGAGAGTCGCAAAGGGCGCGTCGCGCTGGTGTCTTTCGCCACGACATTCCGGCCCACCAGCGAAGCGATGCCGCCGCAAGGCGCAGCGCCAGGCCGAGCGGGGCTCAGCGCTGTGCATTTGACGCTGCACGAACATGTCACCGCCGAGGCGATGACTCATTTGGCGGCCGCCGATTGCGCCCTCTATCGCCGCGCCTGCTCTGGCGTTCCGGACACGCTTGCGTTCGGCGGCGTATCCTATGTGCGCGATGTGCGAAATTTCAACGACTACGAGCCCGATCCGGAAGATCTCGCGGCGCTCGCTAAAGCGATCCGCGAAGCGCGGCAACATGCCGATTTCGTCATCGTGGCCGTGCACGCGCATGAATGCGATTGGGATTGCGATGCGGCGGACAGTCCGCAAATTCCCGCGCAGGTTCTGAAGCTGCTAGCGCATGGCGCCGTCGATACGGGCGCGGACGTGTTCGTCGCCACCGGCATCCATAATCTCGGGCCTATCGAGATTTTTCATGGCCGCCCGATCTTCTACGGCCTCGCCAATTTCTTCTGGAGCGACATTCAGGAGCCGGTGCCGCATGAGCTGTTCCAGATGTACCGGTCGCTGCTGGCGCAAACCTATGCCCATCCCGAACGCGCCACGGATTACGACCTCACCGCGCCGCTCAACGCGGAAAGTTTCGCGCACGACTTCACGTTTCAGTCTGTGCTGGTGCGGATGAGTTTCGCGAAAGGGGGGTTGGCGGAGCTGAAGCTTTATCCGGTCTGGCTTGGCTACGGCGAGAATCTGCGCACCAGCGGCACGCCGCGGCTTGAAACCGATCCCGCCCGGGTCGAGGCCATCTTCAAGTCGATTGCCGCGCGCAACGTGGCCTATGGCTTGCCCCGGCTCGATTTCCATATCGACGGCGGCGTCGCCGTCCTGCGGCCGTAAGCGGCATCTTGCCAAGTCCGCGGCGTTATTTTACAAGTGTATAATAACGGAGGACGCCATGGCGCAGGGCGCGGCCGCGCGGCTAAGCAACACCGATCCGGACGAAGGCTGGAGCCTTCCGGCCTGGACCTATTCGGACGCCGAGTTCCACGCGGTGGAGATGGAGCGCGTGATGCGCCCGTCCTGGCAGGTGGTGTGCCATGTCAGCGACGTGCCCAATTGGGGCGACTATCACACGCTCGAATATCTGGGCGAAAGCATTGTTGTGATGCGCGGCAAGGATCAATCCTTGCGCGCCTTCACCAATGTCTGCCGCCATCGCGGCGCGCGGCTGCTGGACGGTCCGTCAGGCTGCACCAAGAGCCTCGTCTGCCCGTATCACGCCTGGACTTACAATCTCGACGGCAGCTTCCGCGGCATGCCGCTGCGCGAAACTTATGGCGACATCGACACGACGAAGCTGCATCTCGCCAGCGTCGAGATGGAAGTGTTTCACGGTTTCATCTTCGTGCGGCTGGAAGGCGGCGGGCCGTCGGTCGCCCAGATGCTGGCGCCCTATGATGCCGAGATCGCCGATTACCGCTTCGAAGATCTGCGTTCGCTCGGGCGCATGACGATGCGACCGCGGCATGTGAACTGGAAGAATGTCGGCGACAATTATTCCGACGGCTTGCATATCGTCGTCGCCCATCCCGGCCTGAAGCGGCTGATGGGCACCGGCTACGGTGTCGACGCGACTGATTATGCCGACAAGATGTGGGGCCCGATCGTCGACGATCCGTCCTCCAATCCGTCCGAGCGCGCCTATCAGCATTTCCTGCCGCATGTGCCGCATCTGCCGCAGGAGCGCCAGCGGCTGTGGACCTATTTCAAGCTGTGGCCGAATATCGCGTTCGACATCTACCCCGATCAAGTCGACTTCATGCAGTGGCTGCCGGTTTCGCCGACCGAATGCCTCATCCGTGAGATTTCCTACGCGATTCCGGACGAGCGTCGCGAGATGAAGGCGGCGCGCTATCTCAACTGGCGCATCAACCGGCAGGTGAACAAGGAAGACACCTGGCTCATCGGCCGCGTGCAGGACGGTATGGCCTCGCAAAGTTTCGCCGTCGGACCGTTGGGCGAGACCGAAGTGGCGTTGCGCAATTTCTGCAGGCGCATCCGCGCGCTGATCCCGGAGGCGCGGCAGCATCGCGCGCCCGCTCCGGGCTGGAGCCGCCGTCCGCGAGCCGTGGAGTGATGACGATGACCAAACGCTACGATTCCGTGATCATCGGCGGCGGCCATAACGGGCTTGTCTGCGCGTTCTATCTGGCGCGCGCGGGCCAGAAGGTGCGCGTGCTGGAACGCCGCCCTATCGTCGGCGGCGCGGCGGTGACCGAAGAATTCCATCCCGGCTTCCGCAATTCCGTGGCGAGCTACACGGTGAGCCTGCTCAATCCGAAAGTCATCGCCGACATGCATCTGGCCGAACTCGGCTTGCGCATCGTCGAGCGCCCAATCTCCAATTTCTTGCCGCAGGAAGATGGCCGTTATCTCAAGCTTGGCGGCGGCCTTGAACGCACGCAGGCGGAATTCCGCAAATTCTCCGATCACGACGCCGAAGTGCTGCCGGGCTATTACGACACGCTGGAAGCGGTGGCCGACGTGCTGCGCGATCTGGCGCTGAAATCGCCGCCCAATGTCGGCGACGGTCTGCCCATGCTTATTGCCGCCGCGCGGCAAGGCCACAAGCTGGCGCGCTTCGGCCTGTCGCGCCAGCGCGACGTGCTCGATCTCTTCACCAAAAGCGCGCGCGTCTTTCTCGACGCCTGGTTCGAGAGCGAGGCAGTGAAGGCCGCATTCGGATTCGACGCGGTGGTGGGCAACTACGCGAGCCCGGATACGCCGGGCTCGGCTTATGTGCTGCTGCATCATGTCTTCGGCGAAGTGAACGGCAAGAAAGGCGCGTGGGGTCATGCCATCGGCGGAATGGGTGCGATCACCCAGGCCATGCGCAAGGCCTGCGAGAATCTCGGCGTCGAGATCAGCGTCGATGCGCCGGTGGCCCGTGTGCTGGTCGATGGCGGCAAGGCGGTTGGCGTGCGCCTGGAGTCCGGCGAAGAGGTCTTCGCAAAAGCTGTTGTTTCCAACGTGGGGCCGAAGCTGCTCTACGAGCGGCTGATCGCGGACGAGGATCTCAAACCCGAATTCCACCGCCGCGTTCGCGGCTTCAAGGTGGGCTCGGGCACATTCCGCATGAACGTGGCGCTGTCGGAACTGCCGCGCTTCACCTGTCTGCCGGAACCGGGCGAGCATCTGAGCAGCGGCATCATCATCGCGCCGACGCTCGACTACATGGACCGTGCCTATACCGACGCCAAGCAGTTCGGCATGTCGAAGAAACCGATCGTCGAAGTTCTGATCCCGTCCACGGTGGACGATAGCCTGGCGCCGCCGGGCCAGCATGTGGCGAGCTTGTTCTGCCAGCAATTCGCGCCCGCCCTGCCGAACGGCCGCAGTTGGGATGACGAGCGCGAAGCTGCCGCCGATCTCATCATCGATACGGTCGATGCCTATGCGCCCAACTTCAAGGCGTCGGTCATTGCGCGGCAAATTCATTCGCCGCTCGATCTGGAGCGCAAGTTCGGACTCGTGGGCGGCGACATCATGCATGGCGTGATGTCGCTCGATCAGCTCTGGTCGGCGCGCCCGATCCTGGGCCACGGCGCCTATCGCGGCCCGCTCAAGGGACTCTATATGTGCGGCGCCGGAACCCATCCGGGCGGTGGCGTCACCGGCGCGCCCGGCCACAATGCGGCGCGCGAGATTCTCGCCGACCGGTCGCCGTTGCGGCGTCTGCTCCACGTCGCCTGACGGTTCGACAGCGCCGCGAGCCTGTGACACCGTTGCCGCAATGAACAGTCCCACCGGAACACTCGGAGCGGCGCTTGCCCGGGCGCGCGATCTGCTCAACCGCGAGCCTGTGCTGGCGGAGGAACAGGCGCGCGAAATCCTGCGTGCTGTGCCCGATCAGCCCGATGCACTTCTCCTGCGCGGGCGCGCGCTGGCCCTGCTCGAACGTCCGGATGAAGCCATCGCCGCCTTCCGCCGTGCCGCGGATCGCGATCCCCGTTCGGCGGATGCGTGGCGGCTTCTGGGTGACGCGCTCGTTCTGGCCGGCGACGGCAACGGCGCGGATGCCGCGTATGCGCGCCAGATCAAAGCATCGGTTCACGATCCGCGGCTGCAGCGCGCCGCCAGCGCGCTCTGCGACAACGATATGCCCGTCGCGGAAAAACTTCTGCGCGATCATCTCAAGGAAAAGCCGACCGATGTCGCCGCCATCCGCATGCTTGCGGAACTGGCTGGGCGCCTCGGTCGCAACGCGGACGCGCGCAATCTGCTCGAACGTGCGATCGAACTGGCGCCGAGTTTTGCGCCTGCGCGATTCAACCTGGCGACTGTGCTCTACCGGCAAAGCCATTTTGTCGAAGCGATCGAAATGTTGGATCGGTTGCTCGAAGGCGATCGAACCAATGCGGCCTATCGCAATCTCAAAGGCGCCGCAGAGGCCCGATTGGGCAATTTTGACGATGCCATCGTGCAATTCGAGCAGGTGCTGGCGCGCCGCCCGGATCATGCGCTTATCTGGCTGAGCTACGGCCATGCGCTGAAAACCATCGGGCGTCAGGGCGACAGCATCGCCGCCTATCGCCGCGCCATCGCGCTGATGCCGGGTCTGGGCGAAGCGTGGTGGAGTCTCGCCAACCTCAAGACGATGCAATTCAGCGAAGCGGATCGGGCGGCGATGGAAAAGGCGCTCGGCAGCGCGAGCGGCGAGGAGCAGATGCATTTCGATTTCGCGCTCGGCAAAGCTTACGAAGATGTCGGGCAGTACGAAATCGCTTTCCGCCATTACGCCGACGGCAACCGCCTGCGCCGGGCGCAGCTTGCCTACAACGCGGATGAAACGAGCGCGGCCGTGGCGCGCGCCTGTAGCCTGTTCACGCCGGAATTCTTCGCCGCCCGCGACGGACAGGGCGCGCCGGACGACGGCCCGATCTTCGTGATCGGCATGCCGCGCTCAGGCTCGACGCTGGTCGAGCAGATCTTGGCGAGCCATCCCATGATCGAAGGCACCCAGGAGCTGCCCGACATCCTGCGCCTGGTGCGTCAGCTTACCGGAGGGGAGCGCGCGTGTTATCCGACGCTGCTTGCCGATCTGGACGCGGCGAAATTGCGCGCACTGGGCGAAGGCTATCTAGAAAGCACGCGGCCGCAGCGCAAGACGGCGCGACCGTTCTTCATCGACAAGATGCCCAACAACTGGCTTCACGCGGGGCTTATCCATCTCATTCTGCCGAATGCGAAGATCATCGACGTGCGGCGTCACCCGCTGGCGTGCTGCTTCTCCAACTTCAAGCAGCATTTCGCGGTCGGACAAGCGTTCAGCTATAGCCTCGCGGACATGGGCCGCTATTACACCGATTACGTTGCGCTGATGGCGCATTTCGATGCGGCGTTGCCAGGACTGACGCACCGCGTTTTCTACGAGGCGCTGATCGACGACGCGGAAGGCGAAATCCGACGGCTGCTCGATTATCTCGGTCTTCCTTTCGATTCGGCATGCCTGCGTTTCCATGAAACCGCGCGGTCCGTGCGCACCGCGAGTTCCGAACAGGTGCGCAAGCCCATCTTCCGCGAAGGGCTCGACCACTGGCGGCGATTCGCGCTCTGGCTGGCACCGCTCGAATCCGTGCTACGGCCGCTGCTGGCGCGTTATCCCCACGGCCACTCTTAGACACTTGTAAAATAACTTGACAGGTGGAGAATAAACGGTGAGCCTCGCGGCACGTTCACGGGAAAAGCCGCTTCTGACTGGGGGAAGAGCGGATGATTGGGATTTGCATATCGCGGCGCAAATGCCACCTCGCGGGCGCCTTGCTCGCGTCCACCGCGATCGCGGGTTTCGGGCCGCTGGCGCACGCGCAGGCCGAAAGCGCCGGCAACGGACCGGCGCTGGAGGAAGTCGTCGTCACCGCGCAGAAGCGGGTGCAAAATCTCCAGAACGTTCCCATTAGCGTCAGCGCGCTTAGCGCCGACACGCTGGCGGACCATCAAGTTCAGAACTTCGACGACTACACCCTGTTGCTGCCCAGCGTGAGCTATCAATCCTTCGGCCCGGGGCAATCGCAGCTTTATTTTCGCGGCATCACCAGCGGCGGCGATGGCTTGCACAGCGGCTCCACGCCCACCTCCGGCGTCTATCTCGATGAAACGCCGCTTACCACGGTGGCGAACAATGTCGACGTCCATGTCTATGACATCGCCCGCGTCGAGGCGCTGTCAGGTCCGCAGGGCACGTTGTTCGGCGCCAGCTCGCTTTCCGGCACCTTGCGCATCATCACCAATCAGCCCGACACAAGCCAGTTTGAGGCCGGCTACGATCTGGAAGCCAACGATTACGGCCAAGGTTCTGCCGGCGGCACGGCCGAGGGCTTCGTCAACGAACCGATCACGGACCACATCGCCATCCGGCTTGTCGGCTATATCGAGCACGATGGCGGCTATATCGACAACGTGCCGTCCACGCGCACCTATACGCTGCAGAAAGCCAACGGCACCGACGATCCCGCGGACGCGCTGACGATTGACAATTCCAAATACGCGAAAGACAATTTCAACGATAGCGATGGTTATGGCGGCCGCGCGGCGCTGAAGATCGACTTGAACGACAGCTGGAGCATCACGCCGTCGATCATCTATCAGAATGAGCAGTCGAACGGCACGTTTCTCTACGACCCCGCGATCGGCTATCTCAAGGTCAACCACTTCCGCCCCGACTACAACAACGACAGCTGGTATCAATCGGCGCTGACCATCCAGGGCAAAATCGGAAATTGGGACGTGCTTTATGCCGGCGGTTATTTCGGCCGTACCGTGGATAGCGCGGCGGACTATTCCTATTACACGGTGTTCTACGACTACAACGGCTACGAGCGGTTCCATAACGGCCATGGCGGCCTGCTGGACCCCACCATGGCCTACACTTCGGCCGACGAATACACGAAGGAATCGCACGAGTTGCGGTTCACCTCGCCATCGGACTCCAGTCTGCGATTCGTGGGCGGCCTCTTCTATGAACGCCAGACGGACCAGGAAATCGACAATTACGAAATCAACGGCCTTACCGCCCGTTACAGAGTTCCCTCATCCGTTTCGGATCTTTTCCTCACGCAAGGCACCCGAATCGACAAAGACTACGCTGCGTTCGGGCAAGTCGATTACGACATCCTTGCCAACCTTACGCTGACCGCGGGCGTGCGCTTCTTTCGTGCCGAGAACAGTTATGAGGGCTTTTCCGGCTACAAGGCCGATGCGCACGCGGCATCCTGTGTGCCGCCGGCTGTGGACGGCCGGCCCTGCACCAACATCGATGCCGGCTTCAAAGGCAGTGGCAACACTTACAAGCTCAGCGCGTCATGGAAGTTCGAGCCGGACAAGATGCTCTATGCCACCTTGTCGACAGGCTATCGCCCCGGCGGCAGCAATCGCGTGCAGGGGATCGATCCTTACGGTTCCGACACCCTCACGAACTATGAAGCCGGGTGGAAGACAAGCTGGTTCGACAACACGTTCCGTCTCAACGGCGCGGTGTTCTACGAGCTTTGGCACGACCTGCAATACGGTCTGTCGGGTCAGAACGGGATCACGAGCATCTACAACGCGGGCAGCGCGCATTCCAAAGGCGTTGAAGGCGAGGCGGATTGGGTGATCGGCGATCTGGAGCTGTCCGGATCGGGCACTTACGTCGATGCGCGGCTCACCACCGATTTTTGTCCGCTCGATGCGAACCAGAATGTCGTCGAAAGCTGTCCCGGCGCTGCCACCGCGCCCGCGGGAACGCGGCTCCCGGTGATGCCGGCGTTCAAGGGCAACGCCACCGCGCGCTACAATTTCTACATCGGCGGTTTCAACAGCTATGTGCAGGCCGGCGCGATGCACCAGAGCGACACGCGCAGCTATCTCACCACTTACGAAGCAAACCTGCTGGGCAATACGCACGCCTTCACCACGTTCGATTTCTCGGCGGGCGTTGCGCACGACAATTGGACGTTGGATGTTTTCCTGCAGAACGCTTTCGACGATCATGGCGAGTTGAGCCGCAACTCGTTCTGCACGCCCAGCATTTGCGGCAGCCGGCCGCAGATCTATCCCATCAAACCGCAATTTTTCGGCATCCGATTTGGGCAGCGCTTCTAGAGCCGGGGCCGTGCTGTGCCTGCCGCGGAGGTCTCCTCATCGCAAGCGGACGCGCCTGATGATTCAGGTAGCGCAAAAGCTAATGTGCCGATGGCGGCACATCAATGGACCATGTTTCGCCCCGAGCTTCGCTTTGCTCGGTCAAAACTCTCCGACGTTTTGAATTCGTCGTGGTTGTGAAACTTGCTGTCGCCAGTTGCGGTAGCAGGGTTTTAGCAGCACCGATGCATCGCGCGCATTGAAGGTGCTGCACCGGTCAAGCTTTGCCGTGACCATGAATCTATCGCACGGCATCGCGTCCCCCAGAAAGTTCCTTTGCGGCAAATCCGCCAGGTCCATCGAACGCGATCGAACGAAGCGCTGTCGCCGCTGTGTCGCCTGCGCGCGCAGACTTTGTCGGCTCCATCAATTAAGGGCAGTGCGCGCATCATTTGCGGCGCGTCATGAAGAGGAATCCCTCATGAGATACAATCTAGTGCGGCGCGCATTCTAATTTTTCCAATCTGCATGCAACCCGGCAACCGCCTCACATATCGGGCGTTCAACGTGCAACGCGAACGAGATTCGCGGCAAACCAAACGAACGAGGAATGCAGATGTCAGGCACAACGTGCGCGGTGCTGAAAACAAGCGCGAGTATTTTCGTCCTGTCGATGGCTTTGGCGACCGCAAACGATGCCCTCGCCGGAGGGTTGCCAAGCAAAGGGCACTTCGTCGCCGGCCATGGTTCCATCAACAAGGCCACCGAATCCATGACCGTCAAGCAATCCTCGACCACCGGGATCGTCGATTGGAAAGGGTTCAACGTAGGCGCGAAAAATAGCGTCACCTTCGACAACGGCTCCGGCGCGACGCTCAATCGCGTGACCGGTGGCAACCTTTCGCGTATCGCCGGTTCGATGAACGCGACGGGATCGCTCTACCTCATGAATTCGCGCGGTGTCGTGGTTTCGAACACCGGCAAGATCGTGACTGGGGGAAACTTCTTTGCCACGTCCGCAAACGTCTCAACCGATGCGTTCGGCGACGGCAGCAAGCTGCGCCTGCGAAACGCGAAGGCCGCGGTAATCAATCATGGAACTATCTCGGCGGGCGGCGACGCCAGGCTGGTGGGCGGCGAGGCTATCAATACGGGCACCATCAAGGCGGCGCGCGTGAACCTTCGGGCCGAGAATGGCGAAGCGGTCGCCGGCGGCAACATCACCGCCACGGGCAGCGCGTCGGAAAGTCCGCGCGTCATCGTGATCTCGACAAAAGGCAAGACGGATGTCACCGGGAACTTGACAGCGCAGACAGCCAATGGCGGCGCCGGCACAATCGAAACGTCGGGCCGCAAGCTGGACATCGCCGGCACGATCGATGCCGGCACAGGCGGGCACTGGCGCATCGATCCGGTCGATCTGAAAGTGGGCGCCAAGGCGGCCACTTCCATCGACAAGGCGCTCGACGCGGGCACAAACGTGAAGCTCCAGACGACGCGCAAAGCCGCTATGGGCGCGGGCCAAACTCACAAGGGCGCAGGCAACATCGCGATCGATTCGGCGCTTTCCTGGAACACAGGCGCCTCGCTGACCGTCGATGCCTATCATTCCATAAACGTCAAAAATCTCGTGAAGGCCGCGGGCGGAGGCAACGTGAACCTGAACACGAAGAAGGGCACGCTGTTGTTCTCCGGCGGGGAGCTCACCTTCGCAAATCCCGGTTCGAGCCAGCTCCAGATCAACGGCGCGCAGTACACGCTGGTCGATAGTCTGTCGGCGCTGATCGACGATCTCGGTGCAAATCCGTCGGGCAATTTTGCGCTGTCGGGAAACACCAGTGGCGCGGGCGCGACCTATAGCGGTTCGCTCGTCAACGCGAAGTTCAGCGGCTCCTTCGAAGGCCTGGGTCATAAGATCGGTCATCTAACCATCAGCGCGAAGAACAAGAGCAATGTGGGACTGTTCCGAGAGATCGGCGCGCAAGGCTCAGTCGACAATCTTAGGCTGAAAAACGTCGCCATCGTCGGCGCCGGCGCCGGCGTGGATGTCGGCGGCATCGCCGGAACATCCCACGGCCGCCTCTTCGGCGATCACGTGAACGGTCAGGTCCGCGCGGGCGTGAACGGGCGCGCCGGCGGATTGGTCGGCTTGCTGGCGAAAGGCGCGACCATTTCGCAGAGCACCTCCGGTGCGCTGGTGGCCGATAGTCAAACCGGCGCCAAACTGGGCGGCATCGCCGGCGCCGCAGCCGCCAACAGCAACATCATGAACGTCTCCGCGAGCGGCGCGGTGAACGGCGCCGACGGTGCCGATCTTGGCGGCCTTGTCGGCTTTTCAAATGGCGCGACGCTCTCCGACTCGTACGCCACCGGAGCGGTCACCGATACCTCCGGTGGAAACGTCGGCGGTCTGGTCGGCGACAACGCCGGCTTGATTGACGCCTCGTACGCCACCGGCGCGGTGAGAGGAGAAGGCAGCGCGCAAGTCGGCGGCCTGGTCGGCACCAATAGCGGCCAAATCCGCAACGCCTATGCAAAAGGCGACGTGACGGGTGGAAGCTTGACCGATGTCGGCGGCTTCGCCGGGTCCAACAGCGGCACAGTCTCCACGTCGTATTCGACCGGCGAGGTCACGGGCCAGACAAACGGTCTGGTGGGCGGCTTTGTCGGCGACGACACAAGCAAGGCCGGCATCACCTCGTCCTATTGGGACACGTCATCGAGCGGAATCTCGAAAAAGCATGGCGCCGGAAACGTCTCCAGCGACAGCGGCATCAGCGGCATCACGACTGCGCGGTTGGCAAGCGCGTTGCCGGCTGGCTTCAGCAGCGCCGTGTGGAAACAGAGCGCTTCGATAAATGGCGGCATGCCGTATCTGATCGCCCTCTCATCGTCTTACTGATCTCATCGACCCAATAATCGTACGATGGACTCCAGCCGGGGATACCCGGCTGGAGTCGATTGCAAAGAAGCCGTTGGCTGACCTGCTCCCCGAATTTGCCCCCGCTTTGAGCTAGAGTCCGTTCCTTGAAGGAGACGGATGATTGATCCGAGATTCCTGCTTCACGGCAGGCAATCGACATCGATTTGCCTTGTGCGGTCGCAACTTCAATCTGGCGAAGCAGGCTCCCGAAAGGCCGTTCGCGGCACTCCCGCGCGGCGTGTAGAGGAAAAAGGCAGTTGCGCACTCTACCTTATTGAAGGGCTGGAGGGGCCAATGCATCTATCGGCGAAATATGCGCGCACCGGCAATCGTTGGTTGTGGAGTGCCGCGGCAGGGTTGATCGCGCTCGTGACGGCCGCAACGAGTTCGGCTGCGCCAGTCACGGATTTTCGTGTGTCGCTTTCGCCCGCGGCTTCCACCGCACCGATGACGGGCAGGCTCCTGATTGCGATCGGCCAAACTGCGGACCCCGAGCCCAGGCTAGCCATCGGATTCAACGGAAGACCGGTGTATGGAATGGACATCTCCGCGCTGAAGCCTGGCGCAAGCGTGGTGCTCAACGGATCGGCGGTCGGCTATCCCATGCCGCTATCCGCGCTGCCGGCAGGCGACTACTACGTGCAGGCGGTTCTGGAGCGTTACGACCAGGTGCACCGCGAAGATGGGCACACGATCTGGGTCCCCATCCACCCTATGCGCGATACCCCCTTCACAGGGCTGCAGGGTAATCTCTACAGCGACGTGCAACGCGTTCATATCGATTCCCGAAAGGGGTTTCGCGTTTCGCTGGCGCTGACACATGTCATTCCCCCGCCGCCGCCGCCTCTGGACACGCCGTGGATCAAACACGTCTGGATCAAGAGCGAAATTCTGTCGAAATTCTGGGGAACGCCGATTTACATGGGCGCGGCGGTCCTTTTGCCCAAAGATTTCGACCAGCATCCCGATGCGCATTATCCAGCGGTGTACGCGCTGAGCCAGGGCGATCCGCCGTATCAATTCAGTCTCACGCCGTCGAGCGAGGCAGAGAAGAAGAAGGACAAGGAAGTCTACAATCTCGAAACCGGCTACGAGTTTTACCAAGACTGGATTTCGCCCGCCTTTCCGCGCGTTGCTGCGATCAGCCTCTATCAGCCCAGCCCGTATTTTCTTGAAGCGTACGCCGTCGATTCTGTGAACAACGGTCCGTGGGGCAAAGCGATCACGACCGAACTCATTCCCTACCTGGAAAAGAAGTTCCGCCTGATCCCCCAACCTTACGCCCGCGTCGTGGAAGGCGCATCCACCGGAGGGTGGGAGACGCTCGCGCTGCAGCTCAAATATCCGGATTTCTTCGGGGGGGCGTGGGTGTTTAATCCCGATCCGATCTCCTTCAAGCATTGGCAGCTTGTCGATATCTATCATGCCGACAACATGTTCTCGGTTCCGGTGTCTCCATTCGAAGGCGAAGAGATTCCGTTCCGGCGTACCAGTGAAGGCATGACAACCGGGACACAGCGCCAGCTTGCCGATCTTGAAGCCACGCTCGGTTCGCACGGCCGTTCGGGATACCAGCTCGATATCTGGATGGACACCTATGGGCCCATTGGCAGCGATGGTTATCCCGTTCTGCTGTTCGACAAGCTGACCGGCAAGATCGATCACGACGTCGCCAACTACATGCGCGATCACGGCTACGATCTGACGGAATATGCGCGTCAGAACTGGGCCATGCTCGGCCCGAAGCTGCGCGGCAAGCTGCACTTCGTGTCCGGCGAGATGGACAATTTCTATCTCAATCTCGGCGTCTATGATTTTCAGGGCATGCTGAACGAAGTGGCCGGTCCCGATTATCCAGCGGATTTCACGTACGGCCGTCCGAAGAAAGGCCATAGCTGGCACAAGACGGGATTCGACGAAATGATCCGCGAGATGGGGGCGAAGATTAAAGCCAACGCGCCATCCGCTTCCGACGCAGCGCAATGGAATTATTGAACCCGTTGACCGAAAGGTGACTCCTATGAGCCCGTTCCTTCGCCAAAACCTGATGTTCGCCTGGATGGGCGTGATCACAATCGGTCTCGTCGCCGTTGCTGCGACCCGCGCGTCGTCCGATCCCGAAAACGCAACCTTCGATCAGATCACCGTACATAGGTTGAACGTCGTGGAGGACAACGGCAACCCGCGTGTCATCATATCCGATCGCAAGGAATTTCCCGGACTCTATTGGGAAGGCAAGGAGTACAAGCATCATAGCCGCGACTCCGCGGGCTTCCTCTTTTTCAACGACGACGGCACCGAAGTGGGCGGCATGTATTTCGATGCGCGCCATCAGGCGGATCAATATTCGGCGAGTTCGGGAATCCTGTTCGACCAGTATCATCAGGATCAAACCATGGGCCTGATGTACCGAGATCAGAATGGCCAGCGCTCCGCCGGGTTGCACGTGTGGGATCGTCCCGATCAGTCGCTATTTCCAGTCATTCAGATGAGCGATGCAGCCGCGAAAGCCAAAACGCCGGAAGAGAAGGCCGAAATCGAAAAGAAGATGATGGCCGTCGCAACGTCCTGGGGCCCGCAGGGAGAGAGATTGTTCGCGGGAAAATCCGGAGGCAATTCGGTTGTCCGGCTCGCCGATACGCATGGCCGCCCGCGCCTGCTGCTGCAGGTTGACGAGAGCGGAGCGCCGAGCGTGGAATTCCTCGACGAAACCGGGAAGGTGATCAAACGCATCGACGCGAAATAAGCACAGCGCTTGAGCGATCGCGCCGTCCGTCCGCGAATGTTCTTGACGGACCGACGCAATGCTGTCGCAATCGGTCGATGGACAGAACCGACCGTATCCGCTGGGTGGCGCGCGAGATTCTTCCGCATGAGCCAGCTGTTCGGAGCTGGCTCGCACGCCACGTTCGCGGGTTGCCCAACTGCGATATCGACGACCTGATCCAGGAGGCTTACGCCCGGCTGTGGGCCGCGGAAACCGAGCGGATTGTCAGTCCCAAGGCTTATTTTTTTGTTGTCGTTCGCCATCTCGTGGGAGAGGCACTGCGGCGCTCGCGGATTGTTTCCATCGAGATGCTGGCGGATGTGGACTCGTTGAACATCGTAGACGAGGAGGGCAGTCCTGAGCGGCGCGTCAGTGCGCGTGAGGAGCTTGGGCGCCTGCAGAAGGTCTTGGAACGCATGCCGGCGAAGTGCCGGCTTGCATTTGAGCTGAGGAAATTCGACGGCTGTTCGCAGCGCGAGATCGCGGCGCGGATGGGAATTGCCGAGAGCACGGTGGAAAAACACCTGGCAAAGGCGCTGAAATTCCTCATGACGGAAATGACTTCGCCCTTCGCGGAAGAGCGGAATTGGAGCATGCGTAGTGACGAATCGCGCCGCAAATGGCGATGACATCGATACTAAGGCCGCGGCCTGGGCCGTCCGGCTGGATGGCATCGACCTGAGCGAAACCGAGCACGAGGCGCTCGAGAACTGGTTGCAACGCGACCCGCGTCATGTGGGCGCGCTTGTGCGCGCACAGGCTTCGTGGACGGATCTCGATCGCATGGCGGCGTTGCACGCCGGCGCTCCACGCGCGCCGGTGCAGGCGCGCGCGATGTTCGGGCGCTATGCCAGGCAATGGGCCATGCCGATCGCAGCGAGCCTGTTGATCGCCGTATTGGGACTTTCAACGTACAGTTTCTTCGATGGCCGTTATGCCAGCGATCACGGCCAGGTTCGCCACATTACGCTGGAGGATGGATCCGTGGTGGCGCTGGACAGCGATTCGGTGATCCAGACGCGCTTCACCCCGCAGGAACGCGGGATCTACCTGAAAAGCGGCGATGCCTCGTTCCAGGTTGCGCATAACAGGAAGTGGCCGTTTATCGTTCACGCGAACGACATCGCCGTGCGCGCGGTCGGCACCAATTTTGCCGTCAGCCTGCAATCCCATCAGGTGATGGTGACGGTGGCTGAAGGCGTGGTGGAGGTGCATCGCGTGGATGCTGTCGGACCCGCCTCGAAAAGAGTCATCCGCCACGACGATGAGTTGGTGGCGCCGGCAGCGCATCCTCTGGAAGTCACGGCGCTGAAGCCTGCCGAAGTCGCGCGCAAGCTTGCCTGGCGCAATGGATTGCTGGTGTTCGATGGCGATCATCTGGCACAAGCCGCGGCAAAAGTGAACCGCTATGCCTCAGTGCCGGTCGATATCGACGATGAACGGCTGGGCGATCGCGCCTTTGTCGGCGTTTTTCGTGTCGGTGATTCCAAGGCATTTGCCGATTCCGCCGCTGCCGCGTTCGATGCGACGGTCGACGAAGAGGGCGGCGCCTACCATTTGAAGCCTCGCTGACACTTTTGGCCCATCGAACGTGGAGGATTTCCGCGGGTGGGCCATCCTCAATTTCGGGGACCGCGCGATTGTGCAGCGGCGCACTGTGTGAGGGGCATGGCGATGATTTGGGGCACACACGGGATTGTGGGGAATTTCCGCGCGCGCTGGCTGGCGACGGCTGCCGTTGCGGCCATGTTGATGGGCGGACAGGCCTTGGCGCAAGAGATGCGCAGCATGTCCATTCCCGCCGAAGATGCGGGCGCCGCCATCCAGGATTTCACCAAACAGTCCGGGCTTCAGGTGTTTGCACCTGCCGAAGATTTGCGCGGCATCCGCACCAACGCGGTGCAAGGGAGCCTTAGCCCACTCGAAGCCGCGCACCGACTGGTTGCGGGGACGGGGCTGGAGATCGTCCAAACCGGCGACAACGCAATCACCATCCGCCGACCGACAACGCAAATCACCGCGCCTTCGGTGGATGAGGCCGCGAATGGCGGGGCCGTCGAGGAGGTGGTGGTCACAGGATCGCGCATCAAGCGCGCGGGCTTCGACACGCTGGAAGCCGCCATCGTCACGTCATCGGAGCAGATTCAGCAGCGGGGCTACACCAACATTCTCGATGCGTTGCAAGCTACGCCCGGATTCGGCGTGCCCGGTTCGAGTTCGTTGGGCGCGGGGCAAGGACGCTTAGGCATCGGGCAAAGCTTCGCCAACTTCTTTGGTCTTGGTTCACAGCGCACGCTTACCTTGGTCAATGGCCGTAGGTTCGTGTCTTCCAACACGGCGGCGGGCGGTTCCGGATCGAACGCTTCGCCGGGATCGCAAGTGGATCTCAATCTGATCCCTGTCGGCCTTGTCGATCATGTCGAGACCGTCGCGATTGGCGGCGCGCCCGTATACGGCGCCGACGCGATCGCCGGCACGGTCAACATCATCCTGAAGGATCATTACGAAGGCGCGGAACTGACGGCGCAATACGGCATCAGCGATCAAGGCGACGCCGAGAACCAGACCTATCGCGCTTTGTTTGGCGCCAATTTCGACAACGATCGCGGCAACGTCGTCTTTTCCGCCGAGTACAACAAGCAAGATTCGCTGCGAATGTCGGACCGCTTCGGTCTGCTGTACGCACTGCCTAACCCCGCCGATACAGGCCCTAACGACGGCATTCCTGCGTTCTTCTTCAATCCCAATACATCGTTCGCGTTCATGACCGAGGGCGGCCTGCCCTACGATGGATCTGTTCTGGATATTCCCGGTCTGCACTATCCGGGTCTGTATCCGAACGGAAATTACATATTCAACGCGTCGGGACAGCCCCTGCAGTTCGACAAAAAGGGCCAGCTGGTACCGATGAATTTCGGGACGCCTGCGCAAAACGCACAACTCGGTGGAGGCGCCTACATTCCATTGTATGCCTCAGGTGGCGATGGCGTGACTGCGGCGGATCACTTCGGCCTGCTGGCGGGAACGACGCGCACGCTGCTCAACGGCAATGCGCATTACGATCTTGCCCCGAATGTCCGTGCCTTCCTGGAGACTTCCTATGCACACACGGACGGCGTGCTTCCAAGCGATCTGACCTCGATCATCGCGCCGAATATCATCGGCGCGGAGTCGCTCAGCTTCTCGGTGACCAATCCTTATCTCTCATCCGGCGATCGGGCGACCATACTTGCGAACGGGCTGACGACGTTCAATCTTTCCCGCAATCTCAACGACGTCGTCGACACCATGCCCGCGCATTCGCAGGAAGATGTCTATCGCATCGTCGGCGGCTTCGAAGGTTCGTTCCAGGCATGGAGCAACGAATGGTCGTGGAACGCCTCCTATAATTACGGCAACAGCCGCACGGATTCGACGGACAATTACATCGATCCGACGAGGATTCTGCTCGCCGCCGATGCGGTGAAAGATGCTTCTGGCAATATCGTCTGCGCGTCCGGCGGAAGCTGCGTTCCGATCGATCTGTTCGGGGAAAACGCATTCTCCAAGCAAGCTGCGAATTACGTCACAAACCACGCAGAGGGTATCGGCATCAACACGCTGGAAGATATCAATGCCAACCTGTCGGGCGACCTTCCCATCTCCGTGTTCGGCGCCGATCCGGTGAAGTTCAACATTGGTTACGAGCATCGCCGGGAGTCCGCAAATTTCAAGCCCAATGCAGCCCTGGCCGCCGGGGACTCGATCGACGGGGTGCCCGGCTACAGCCCGATCGCCGGATCGTTCCATACCGATGAAGCGTATGGCGAGACGGTCATTCCTTTGATCTCCGACGACGAGGGTCTGCCGGTCATCAAATCGGCGAGCTTTGAAGGCGCCGCGCGTTATGTCCAAAACTCTGCCGCTGGCGGTGATGTGACGTGGTCCGCGGGCGGCAGAGTGGCGCCGCGTCTGCCCGGTTGGGGCGATGGCTTGGTGCTTCGCGGCGTCGCGACGCACGCCATTCGCGATCCTGCCATCACCGAACTCTTCCTCGGATCCTCGGGCGTGTTGAACGGTCTGACCGATCCCTGTGACGCTGGAAACGTTGGCGCCGGCCCCGATCCGTCCGCGCGCCTCGCCAATTGTACAAAAGCGCTGGCAGCGGTTGGCGGACCGGCTCCCGGCTCATTTCACTCCACGACGGGTTCGATTTCCCAGGCGGGCGTTGAATCGGGCAATCCCGACCTGAAGAACGAGGTGGCGAATTCCTGGTCCCTCGGCTTCGTCTATCAGCCGGTCTCCGACTCGCATTTCCGCTTCTCCGCGGATTGGAGCAACATTGACCTGCGCAACGGCATCCAATTGCTGGACATCGATAGTATTCTATCGGCCTGCTACGATAGCCCGAGCTTCCCCAGCACCGCGTGCTCTCATTTCTCGCGTCTGACGAAGGCGCAGGCGACCGGTCCGCGCATCGCGGGCGATATCGCAGCGGGATACACCGAGGGCTATGTCAACACGTCCAGTCTGAATTTTGCGGGTCTTATTCTTTCGGCCCAATACGACTCCGATCTCGCCGACATGTTCTCCTCGATGAACGACGCCGGCGCGCTCAGCCTTAGCGGCACGATGTTCTATACCGATCGCTATGATGAGGTGTCGTTCGCGGGTCAGCCGACTGCGTTCGAAGCCGGCACGCTGGACGTTCCGAAATACAAGCTTCAGCTGAACGCCGGCTATACCTGGCACAAGTTCGACACGAGCGTGCAGGTTTTGTGGACCAGTTCGTCCGTCATCGACAACACGCTGACGACCGAAACCTATGCGAACTTCACCGTGCCGAACTACACGCTGATAAATGCGACCGTCGGTTATCAACTCACCGACATGTTCCATGCACAGATCGTGGTGAACAACGTGTTCAACAAGAAGCTGCCGGAGGTGGCCCAGCTCGAGCGAAGCTTCAACCTCTACGATCCGATAGGCCGCACATTCCTGTTCCGCGTAACCGGTGATCTCTGAGGAAAGGCGAGAATTTCAAAATGCTGGGGTTTGTCACAGCGCGCCTGTTAGAGCGTGCAGTATTGGGACTTGGTTTCGCCGCAATCGGCCTGTCTGCGGCTCTATCCGCAGACGCCGCGCAGACGCAGCACTACTCGGCCGAGCAGTTGATGAGTGTGACGGGCTATTCGGGCGTTTCCTTCTCGCCCGATGGCAAGATGCTTCTCGTCGCCAGCGCCAAGTCCGGGATCGGCAATCTCTACACCGTGCCGGTATCGGGCGGTCCCCTGGTGCCGATCACGAATTCCACGACCGAAACCGTGGAAGAGATCGGCTATTTTCCCCATGACGATCGCATGCTCTACACCAGCGATCAGGGTGGCAACGAACTCTATCACCTCTACGCCCGCAATCCGGACGGCGAGACCCGCGATTTGACCCCCGGTGGCCACCACAAATCCGAATTCGTGGGCTGGGCACCGGACGGCAAATCGTTCTTCCTCGTCACCAACGAACGCGATCCGCATTTCTTCGATCTGTATCGGTACGACGCGACGAGCTACGCGCGTCAGCGCATTTTCGACAACGATGCGGGCTACCAGGTCGAAGCGGTGAGTCCCGATGGGCGCACCGTCGCGCTCAGCCGTATCGTCGACAACGCGACGACGCTGGCCTATTTGTACGACGTCGCCACCAAGAAGAAGATTCCGATCGTGCCGGAGACGCACGGTGTCACGACCGTTCCGCGCGCATTCACGCCGGACGGCAGCGCGATCCTTTACACCACGGATCGCGATAACGAGTTCGCCTACCTCGTGCGGCAGGATCTGAAGACCGGCGCGCAGCGAACGATCTTCAAGACCAATTGGGATGTCGATGCCGCGGGCTACTCCGCGGATCAGCGCTATCTGCTGGTGCGCACGAACGAAGACGCCCGCGCCGTGATGCGTCTGCTGGATCCCGCGACTTACGATGTGGTGCTGGCACCGGCCGTTGCACCGGCCGCTGTGCGCGGCGTCTCGATTGCGCGCGACAAACCCATCGCCGCCATGATCCTCAGCGATGGCAACACGCCGGGCGACGTGGTTCTGGTCGACCTCAAGACCGGCCGGATCACGCCGCTATTGGATTCTCTGGATGGCAAGATCGCCAAGAGCGATCTCGTGCTTGCGCAACACATCCGGTTCAAATCTTACGACGGCCTGGCGATCCCAGGGCTGCTTTATATCCCGCACGATGCGAAAGCCGGCGACAAGCGCACCGCCGTCATCTGGGTGCATGGCGGACCCGGGTGGCAGAGCCGCGAACCTTACGATCCACTCGTGCAGTACCTCGCGAACAACGGCTACGTCGTCTACCAGATCAACAATCGTGGCAGCGTGGGCGACGGCAAAACGTTCTACCACATGGACGACCACAAGCACGGCGATGTCGATCTGGACGATGTGGTTGCCTCCAAGAAGATGTTGATCGCGACCGGCATGGTCGATCCCAAGCGAATTGTCATCGCCGGAGAAAGCTACGGCGGCTACATGGTGCTCGCGGGCCTTGCGTTCCGTCCCAATGCATTCGCCGCCGGCGTCGACTTGTTCGGCGTCTCCAACTGGATTCGGCTGCTGCAAAATTCTCCGCCCTGGTGGGACGACCTGCGACGCCTGCTTTCCACCGAAATGGGAGACCCGCAGACGGAGCAACCTTATCTGCGAAGCATCTCGCCGGTGTTCCACGCCGACACCATCCGCCGCCCGCTTCTAGTGCTGCAAGGTGCGAATGACCCGCGCGTGCTGCCCGACGAATCGAAAACGATTGTCGATGAAGTGCAGGCCAATCACGTGCCCGTTCAATATGTCGTCTTTCCCGACGAGGGCCACGGCTTCCGCAAGACGGCCAATCAGGCGACGGCATACAAGACCATCAAGACCTTCCTCGAGACCTACGTGGATGGTGCGCGGCCGACATCGGTCAAGAGAGACGACCTCGAACTGGGTCGGTGAGACAGATGATCGCGCTGACCCGCCGTTCGATGCTCGCGACCGCGGCGCTCGGCACTTTGGCACCGCGTCTCGCATTTGCGCGGCCCGCACAAGACATTCGCTTCGCGGATTTTCTTGAGGATTGCTATCAGCGCGAATTAAGCCGCGATCCCACGCGCCAGTCGGCGCTCGGCCTGAAAGATGCGCAGGATCGCTGGACGGACGTGAGCGAAGCGCATCAGGCCGAAGGCGCGGCGCAAGTGCGGGAAAATCTCGCCCAGCTTCGCGATTTCGATACGCAAACGCTTTCGCCGGCAGCACGGCTCAGTCGTGAGCTGTTCGCCTACAATGCCGGGAAGGAGCTGGCGATGCGTCGCTGGCGGCACAATTACTATCCGCTGTGCCAGATGCACGGACTGCAACGCACCATTCCGCACACCCTCATCAATTATCACCCGATCGAAAATCGCAAAGATGCGCAGGATTACATCGCCAGGCTAAACGGGGTGCGCGCGCTTATCGCGCAGCAGATCGTGGTGCTGAATGCCAACGCGGCGCAAGGCGCGCAGCCGCCGCGCTTTGTTTATCCCATCGTCGCCGGCACATGCCGGAATCTGATCGCCGGCGCGCCGTTCGATAGGGGAGCCGACAGTCCGATCCTTTCCGACTTCAAAGGCAAGATCGGCAAGCTTCCGCTGTCGTCGGGGGAAAAAGCCGCGTTGGTGGGGCAAGCCGCCAGTGCGCTGACCGGGTCCTTCGCCCCCGGGTTTCGCGACCTGATCGCGTGGCTGCAAGCCGCGGAAAAGTCCGCGACATACGATGCGGGGGTCTGGGCGTTGCCTGATGGCGGCGCGTATTACGCGGCGACGCTGGAAAATGAAACCACGCTGCCGCTCACCGCCGAAGCCGTCCATCGGCTCGGCCTTGAGCATACCGCGCGGGTTCAGCATGAGATGCGCAAGCTCATGGGGCGTGTCGATTTCCGCGGTTCACTCCAGGACTTCTTCACCTTCGTGCGCAGCGATGCGCGCTTTTATTTCCCCAACAACGCGCAGGGCCGCGATGCCTATATGACGCAAACCCGCGCCGTGATCGACGATATGAGCGCGCGCCTTGGCCAAGTCATCAACCGCAAGCCCAAGCACAAATTGCTGGTGAAGGCGGTCGAGCCCTGGCTGGAGAAATCCGCGGGCACTGCCGGCTATTTCGGGGGTTCGGCGGACGGAACGAAGCCCGGCATTCTCTATATCAATCTCGTCGATATGAAGCAGCTGCCAAAATATGAACTGTCGGCGCTGGCGTATCATGAAGGCGTTCCGGGCCATCACGTCGAGATTTCAATCTCGCAGGAGCTTCCGGACATCCCGAAATTTCGTCGCTATGGCGGTTACACGGCCTACAGCGAGGGCTGGGGCCTCTATTCCGAGCAGCTCCCCAAAGAGATCGGGCTCTATCGGGACCCGTATCAGGATTTTGGCCGTCTCTCGATGGAATTGCTGCGCACCACGCGCCTTGTGGTCGATACCGGGCTTCACGCGAAGCGATGGTCGCGCGAACAAGCCATCGCCTATCTCGACGAAAATCTTTCGGAGAGCCATTCCGACAATGTGACGTCCGTCAATCGCTATTGCGTCGTGCCGGGGCAGGCGACGGCGTACATGATCGGCAAGCTCAAGATCCTTGAATTGCGCGAACGGGCGCGGGCGCGCATGGGCGCGCATTTCGATATCAGATCGTTTCACGACAACTTGCTCGGCAACGGTCCCGTTCCGCTTCCTGTGATGGATTCGGTGATGACGTCCTGGATGAGTGGCCATGCAAACTAGAACCGGAATCGATCGCCGCACCGTTTTCGCCCTCGCTGGGGGCGGATTCGTCGTACTCGCCATGCCCGCCGCTGCGCAAGGCAGCGAAGACGCGCGTCTCTACCAGTTCTTCGAGGATGTTTTCCAGCGCGATCTGAGCCGCAGCCCGATGCGGCAGTCCCGCCTCGGCATTCATACGAACCAGGACAAATGGGACGACATCAGCGAGGCGCACGAGATCGAAAACGCGGCGCTGAAGCGCAGCGACCTCGAGCGCCTGCACACATTCGCCTTCGCCAAGCTCTCCGCGCAATCGCAGCTTAGCTATCGCATGTTCGAATACTTAACGAACGATGCGCTTGCGCTGTTCGCGGTCCGGCAGGACGACTATCTGATCTCGCAGATGGGCGGCATGCATACCCGCGTGCCCGTCATCTTGCTGAACAGCCACCCCATAGCGACCGGCGCGGACGCCGACGCCTATATCGCGCGACTCGCGGGCGTGAAACCGCTGATGGACGTGCTGATCACGCGTCTGACGGCACAGGAAGCAGCGGGCGTCTATCTCCCCAAGTTCTGCTATCCGCTCGTTATCGAGCCGACCCAGAACGTCATCACTGGCGCACCGTTCGATGCGAGCGGCAAGGACAGTCCGCTCCTCGCGGATTTTCGCGCCAAGGTCACGGGCGCAAAATTCTCAGATGCCGACCGCGATGCATTGCTGGCCCGCGCGAACACGGCGCTGCTGGACGGCGTAGGCCCCGGCTACCGCACGCTCATCGCGCATCTAGAGGCCGCGCAAGGGCCGGCGACCGATATTGCCGGAGTCTGGCGTTTGCCCAATGGCGACACTTATTACCGCGCGATGCTGAAGCACTACACGACGCTACCCGTTACGGCGAAGGAGCTTCATCAGATGGGGCTCGATGAGGTCGCGCGCATTCAGGGCGAAATGCGCGGCATCATGCAGCAGCTCGGCTTCACCGGTACGCTGCCGCAGTTCTTCGACCACGTTCGCAACGATCCGAACTCCTATTATCCGGACAACGACGCTGGCCGCGCACAATTCGTCGCCGACGCGAAGGCGCTCCTCGCGGGCGTTCTGGCGCGCGAGGACGATTTCCTGGGCGTGAAGCCGAAAGCCGATGTGGTTGTGCGCCCTGTGGAAGCGTGGCGCGCGAAGTCCGCGGCCAAGGCGTTCTATCAAAGTCCGCCGGAAGACGGTTCTCAGCCCGGCATCTTCTATATCAACCTTTACGACATGAAGGCCGCGCCGAAATACGAGCTTGCCGTCGAGCTCTATCATGAAGCAGTTCCGGGCCATCACATCGAAACCGAGCTGGGTCAGGAGATACCCGGCCTGCCGCGTTTCCGAAAATTCGCCAGCATCGCCGCCTATAGCGAGGGCTGGGCGCTTTATGCCGAAGGGCTGGCGAAAGAGCTCGGCCTCTACCACGACGCCTATCAGGAATTCGGCCGCCTCTCCCTCGCGATGATGCGTGCCGCGCGGCTCGTCGTGGACACGGGCATCCATTCCATGAAATGGACACGCGATGAAGCGATCGCCTATTTCGACGCCAACATGCCCGCCACGCATTTCGATAATGCGCGCGAGATCGACCGCTATATCGTGCTTCCTGGCCAGGCGAACGCTTACGAGGTCGGCAAGAACGAGATCCTGAAGCTGCGCGCCCAGGCGCAAGCCGCGCTCGGAGATCGCTTCGTGCTCAAGGATTTTCACGACGCCGTCGTCGACAATGGGCCGCTGCCGCTGCCCATCCTCGCCGAGAACGTCAGTGCGTGGATCGCAAAGGAGAAGGCACGCACATGAAGCGGCTTGGAGTAACGAGCGTATTGCTGATCTGTCTGGCTGGCGCCGCGCGCGCTGCGACGCCGTTGCCGCTGTCGGTCGTCCCGGGGCCGGCGAACGACCCGGCGCAGACTGAATATGTGCAGGCGGGAAGTCTGCTCGCCAATCCCGCGGATGGGCAGGTGCTTCACAACAAGACTCTTGTCGTTCGCAACGGCCAGATCGTGGAGATTCGCGATGGCTTTGTCGGCGAAGGCCATGTGATCGATCTGCGCAACAAGTTCGTGTTGCCGGGACTGATCGACAGCCATGTCCACATCTGTGCCGAGAACGGCCCCGACGATAAAATGAATCGCGTCACCAAAACCTCCGCTGACTTGGCGCTCGACGGCGCCCATTTTGCATGGCTGACGCTGGAAGCAGGTTTCACCACGGTTCAGGATCTGGGCGAAGACAACAACGCGATCTTTTCTCTGCGCGATGCGATTGCGCGCGGCATGGTTCCCGGTCCGCGCATTATCGCCGCGGGAAACGTCTTGAGCGCGCCCGGCGGTGACGGCGACGTCTACGGCTACCGGCCCGACGTGATGGCGGCGATCCGTCGCCCGAACATCTGTTCCGGTGCAGAGGATTGCAGGCGCTTGGTCCGCGAGCAGGTTCAGCGCGGCGCCGACGTCATCAAGTTCATGGCAACGGGATCGGTCCTCTCCGACATACCGGTCGGCGTCGATCAGCAATTCACCGAAGAAGAGATGAAAGCGATCGTCGAAACGGCGCATGCGCTCGGCCGCCGCGTCGCTGCGCACGCACATGGCACGGCCGGCATCAACGCAGCGCTGCGCGCGGGCGTGGATTCCATCGAACACGGCACATTCCTGAACGATGAGTCCATCAAGCTCTTCAAGGAGCACGGCACCTATCTGGTGCCGACGCTGCTTGCCGGCGACACGGTGACGAAATGGGCGAATGACCCGAACACGTTCTTGAGCCCCGTCGCCCGCCAGAAAGCACTGCTTGTCGGGCCTGAGATGCTGGCCATGGGCCATCGCGCGCATGAAGCCCATCTCAAGGTCGCGTTCGGCACGGACTCCAGCGTCAGCCCGCATGGTGAGAACGCGCGCGAATTCGCGCTCATGGTCAAAGCCGGCTTCTCGCCGCTCGAAGCGATCCAGGCGGCAACCACGAACGGCGCCGACCATCTGCAACTGTCCAAAGAGGTCGGATCGCTCGCGCCGGGCAAGCAGGCCGACATTGTCGCCGTGGCGGGCGATCCGCTGAACGACGTCACCATCCTTCAACACGTCGTTTTCGTGATGAAGGGCGGCGTCATCTTCAAACAATAACGGGAATGGGAACGATGAAACTGGGATTTATCGCTTGCGTCGTTCTTACGGCAGCATTGGCGGCGTGTGCCTCCGCAAATGCACCGCCCGCCGCACCGCTCATTGCCGCGAATTACGATATTGCCGGTACCATCGATCAGAAGACGGGCGAAATCGCGGCGGATGTCACGATAACGCTGCGCCCTGAGGATATTCACGACGGCAGCTCGTTCTTCCTCGGCGACTGGTACACGATCGACCGACTCGCTATCGATGGCGGCATTACCACCACGCAGAACAGCGCCGACAAGCCGATTGCCCATTTGCGCGAGATCGTGCTGCACCTGGCGCATCCGCTCGACAAGCCGGTAACGCTGCACCTGGCCTATCATGGCCTGCTCAACGGTCCCGATCCGGACAAGGGCGATGAGGTATTCACGCCGGGCCGCATGGAATTGCGTCTGGAAGGTATGTGGATTCCCGTAAGGTCCGACTTCGCCATGCGCTTCACGACGCATGCGCGGATCGCCGGCATCCCGCAGGATGAAGTCGTCGTCTCGCAGGGCCAGTACACGCACGATGGCGACGTGCTGACGCTCGACAGAACTTATCCGGATTTCGATCTTCCCGTGGTAGCCGCGCGCGGGCTTCAACGCTTTGCCACGCCCAATGTCGAAGTTTATGCCGATGATCTCGACAGCCGACTGGTGAAGCTCCTGTGCAAGCACGCGGTAGGCGCCATCGATTACTATCAACCCTGGTTCGGACCGATTCCCGGCGGTCCACCAGTGCGCGTGGTTGTGACTTCGCGTTCGGGAAGCGCCTATGCGCGCCGCAGTTTCATTTCAGTCGGCGCATCGCGCGAAGAGATCGCGAAAAATCCGAACTATCCCGACGATGGTCCCGCGGCATTGGTCGCGCATGAATTCGCCCACGCGTGGTGGTCGCCGGCGAATCCGCTGACGGACAATTATTGGCTCGCCGAGTCGATGGCCGAGTATTCTTCGCTGCGTTACATCCAGCACGCGTTCGGCGACAAGGTATTTCAGGGTCGCCTGGAGAAGAAACGCATCGCGGCGAAGGGCGCGCCGCCCATCCTGGGCCACGGACGGCCAACGAAAATCGATCTTTACCAGAAAGGGCCACTGCTTCTGTTCCAGCTTGAGGCCGATATCGGCCGCGAGAAGATGGACAAGGTGCTGGCAATCCTCGGCCGCAATCCGCCGCACACCACGGAGGATTTCCTGAAAGTGCTTTCCGATGTAGCCGGTGCGCCCGCAGCCGAGCACTTTCATCAGATGCTTGCGTCATGATGGCCTTCGACCAATGCCGCGTGCATCGCGCGATGGTATGCAAGGCGGCACAGCCTGTTCGAACGGCGGTGATCGCAAAGCACGCGGCATTGCGCGGAAAGGGGCAGCCGTGAGCGCGATCTCCCAAAGCAGTGTGTTCGCGCGCCGCGCGGCTGGGTTGGCGACGAATTTTCCAGCGCCGCATTTTCCGACCGAGCTGGAGCCTGGGACGATCGCGTTCGATTCCGGATTCGCATTTTCCGGCCTGCTTCCCGATCTGACGGCATTTGCTCACGATGCGCTGACCACCCATCGCGCCGAATGCCTGCAATATTCCGCGAACCAGGGGCAACCGGAATTGCGCAATTGGATCGCGCAATACATGAACGCCGACGGCTGTGCGCTTTCCCCGGAAGAAATCATCGTCGTCAACGGCGCCAAGCACGGCATCGAACTCATCTGCAAAATGCTTTTGAACGAAGGCGATGCGGTCGTCGTCACCGCTCCCACCTATTTTTCCGCTATTCCGATTTTCGGCAGCTTCGGGGCCGAGTTGATCGAGGTGGGACAGGACGATGACGGACTGCGGGTGGATCAACTCGAAGCCATCGTGGTCAAGCGTGAACAATCCGGAAAGCGCGCGCCGAAGATCGTCTATAACGTCGCGGATTTTCATAATCCTACGGGTCTCAGCATGTCGCGGGCGCGGCGCGAGGCGCTGATCGCGCTGGCCGCGCGCGCCGGTATGATGATCGTGGAAGACAATCCGTATCGCCGCGTCCGCTTCGAAGGCAGCGATGTCCCCACGTTGAAGGCCCTCGATCGCGACCGCGTCGTGCTCCATGCCGGCACGTTTTCCAAGCTGATCGCGCCCGGCTTGCGTATCGGCTGGATCGCCGCGCGCCGCGATCTGATCGTTCGCCTGATACAGTTGAAAGCAGACGGCGGCTCGTCGGCGCTGATGCAGCGTATCGTTTATGAGTTCTGCAATTCGCCGGCTTTCACGACCCATGTCGAACGCGTCCGCCACACATACGGCGCGCATCGCGACAGAATGGTGATGGCCCTTCGCCGTCATCTGCCAGAAATCAGTCTGACGGTGCCAGAGGGTGGATATTATGTGTGGCTGCGCCTGCCGGATGGGATGAGCGGCGATGTGTTTGCGGCCGCCGCCGCGAAAGCTCGCGTGAACGTGCTGGCAGGAAGCAAATTCTTCCCTGGGGGCGCCAACTATCCGCGCAACGCCGCGTCCGGGCGCGATCGCGTGCGCCTGTCCTACAGCTTCGCCACGCTTGAGCAGATCGACGAAGGCGTGGAACGGCTCGCCATCGTCTACGCGTCGATGGCGGGCGCATGAGCGCGGTGGTCGACATGATGGCTGCGCGTTTCGGTGCGAAAGACGGCGCATTGGCGGCAACGACATCGGTCGACACACCGCTTGTCGAATTCCGCGATGTCTCAAAGACCTATGACGGCCGCTCGCTCGCGGTCGCGAAGATGGATTGTTCGGTGCGCCGGGGAGAATTTCTGACGTTTTTGGGACCATCCGGTTCGGGCAAGACCACATCTTTGATGATGCTGGCGGGATTTGAGGCTCCCACCTCCGGTGACATTCTGATCAACGGCAAATCCATCGTTCACACGCCGCCCTATCGCCGCAACATGGGCGTGGTGTTCCAAAACTATGCACTGTTTCCGCATATGACTGTGGCCGAGAACATCGCGTTTCCGCTTCGCGCGCGTCGCCAACCCCGCGCCAGCATCCAAGGCCGTGTCGAGCATGTGCTCAGACTGGTGCGTCTGGCGGGGCGCGACGACCGCCGTCCCACCGAGCTTTCCGGCGGCGAACAGCAACGGGTTGCATTGGCGCGCGCGCTGGTCTTCAGCCCCGACGTTATTTTGATGGACGAACCGCTTGGAGCGCTCGATCGCCAATTGCGCGAGAGATTGCAGATCGAGATCAAGGAGATCCAGCGGCAGCTTGAGCTGACCGTCATCTACGTCACCCACGATCAGACGGAAGCGCTCGCCATGTCCGATCAGATCGCGGTGTTCAACAATGGGGCGATCCAGCAACGCGCCACGCCGCAAACGCTTTATGAAGAACCTTGCAACGCTTTCGTCGCGCAGTTCATCGGTGAGAACAACAGTCTGAACGGCGTCGTCTCCGAAAACGATGGCATGTATTGCACCGTGAGGACTGACGGCGGGCGCAGCATGCGCGGGCGCCTGGTGGGGGAGGCGAGGCCCGGTGCGCGGGTAACGGTGACCGTTCGACCGGAACGCATCGCTTTGTGGGTGGCGGGCGATTCCAATTCCAACACATTCTCTGCCCGGGTGCGCGAGGCGACATATCTGGGCGATCACATGCGTTTGCGTATGCGCTTGGACGGCGATGGCGATGCGATCGTGAAACTGCCTATCGCGACCGCGAGCTCGAATCTCGCCGTGGGGCAGGAGATGAGCCTCACATTCAATGCCGACGCTTGCCGTGTATTTTCCGGCCCGAAGTCTGCCCCTCGCGACACCGAAAAAACCACGGAACCATAAGACCATGCAAATCCGTCGAGCGGTCGTATTGATATTCGCGTTGGCCATGCTGGCGGGTTGCGGGCGCGCAACTGTCAGGCCGCTGACGGTGGTGGGCTGGGGAGGCACATCGCAAGACGCGCACCGTCGCGCTTACTGGACCTCATTCTCGAAATCGACCGGAATACCGTTGCGCGAAGACACCTGGAACGGCGGCATTGGTGTGTTGCGGGCGAAAGCGCAGGGCGGCGATCCAGGTTGGGACGTCATCCAGGTCGAAACCGAGGAGACGATTCTAGGTTGCGAGGAAGGTGTCTTCGCGCCGCTCGATTGGAAGGCACTGGGCGGCAGAGGTGCGTTTCTGCCGATTACCGTCCAGGATTGCGGCGTGGGCGCGATGGTGTGGTCCTATCTCATCGGCTACGACGGCAATCGTTTCGCCGACGGGCCCAAGACATGGGCGGACTTCTGGGATGTGAAGAAATTTCCCGGCAAGCGCGGCATGCGGCGCACGCCGAAATATACCCTCGAGATAGCGCTGATGGCCGATGGCGTGCCGCCCTCCGATGTCTATCGCGTGCTCGCGACACCCGCCGGTCTCGACCGGGCATTCCACAAACTGGATCAACTCAAACCCTATATCGTGTGGTGGCAATCGGTCTCGCAGGTGCCCGACCTGATCGCATCGGGTGAACTCGCCATGTCGGTGACCAGCCCTGGCCGCCTTCTGATCGCGAACCGCACCGAGGGACGCAACTTCAAAGTCGTCTGGGATGGCAATATCACGGCCGTGGATTTCTGGGCCGTGCTCAAGAACAGCCCGCGCGAAGCCGACGCCATGCGGCTCGTCGAATACATGACGCGGCCAGAAAATCAGATTCAGCTGCCAAAATTCATCCCCACCGGCCTCTCAAACAAGAAAGCCATCGCGCAGATGACCCCGGCCGAGATTGCGGACACGCCGGAGGATCCTCGCAACATGCACGGCGCGCTCACGCTCGACGGCAATTTCTGGGTCGAAAATTCCGACCAGCTCACGCAGCGATTCAACGCGTGGTTGGCGAAATAGGCACGCGATGAATCTGCGCTTGCCCGCACGGACCAGACGGCAGGCCGCCCTGCAAACGGCGATGAATCGGGCGGGACAGGGCCAAAAGCTGCGCGCGCTTCTGATGATCGCGCCGGTGCTGCTGTTTCTTCTCGCCAATTTCGTGGCGCCCATCTCCTCGATGTTGTTTCAAGGCGTGCACGACACGGCGCTCGCTGCCTTGTGGCCGCAGACGGCGCACGATCTGCGCAGATGGGACGGGGTACAGATGCCGCCGCCCGAACTCGTCAAAAATTTCGTGCAGGAATTGCGCGATACGCACAATCCTGCCGCTGTCAGCGAGCTTGCCAACCGGCTCAACTATGACACGGTCGGCATGCGCTCGCTGGTGATGCACACATTGCGTCATCGCGAGGTCTTGGACGATGCAGCGCCCACGGCCTCTTTGCTGCGCATCGATCCGCGCTGGGGCGACCGCGACGTCTGGGTTGTGATGAAACATGCGGTGGGTCCGCTCACCAGCTTCTACATGCTGGCCGCCGTCGATCGCCGGCTGGATGCCGATGGGCAAGTGCAGTTCAACCCACAGCAGGCGATCTTCATTCCTGTCTTGCTTCGTACGTTGTGGATCAGCGCCGTCGTCACGATCCTGTGCCTGCTGTTGGGTTTCCCGGTGGCCTATCTGTTGGTTGGCGTGCCGGATCGTCAGGCGAACATGCTCCTGATACTGATCCTGCTTCCGTTCTGGACTTCGATACTCGTGCGCACGACAGCCTGGGTCGTGCTGCTGCAGTCGCACGGCGTGATCAACGATGCGTTGTCCGGGGCCGGCATCGTCGCGCACCCGCTGGCACTGATCTACAACCGCGTAGGGGTCTACATCGCGATGACCTATGTGCTTCTCCCCTACGCAATCCTGCCGGTCTATGCCGTGATGAAGGGCATCCCTCGCGCGCCACTGCGCGCCGCCGTCTCGCTCGGCGCCACGCCTGCACGCGTGTTTTGGACGGTGTTTGCGCCCCAGGCGCTGCCGGGTGTGCTGGCGGGTGCCCTGATCGTGTTTGTTCTTGCTCTCGGCTACTACGTCACCCCGGCGCTGGTGGGCGGCGCGCGCGATCAGATGATCAGCTACTTCATCGCCTATTATACCAATCAGTCGCTCAACTGGGGCATGGCCTCGGCGCTCAGCATCATCCTGCTGGCCGCGACGCTCGTGCTCGTGCAGTTTTGCGCGCGAATTGTCGGCAATAGAGCGGTGCTATGGCGCGCATGATGCCGTTTCGCTCGCTGCCGGAACGCGCTGCGCGAGCCGGTTTGATCGGTTTTTGCGCGCTGGTGTTTGCGTTTCTATTGCTTCCCATCCTTGTGATTATTCCGCTGTCTTTCAACGCGGGTTCATATTTGTTCTTTCCGTTGTCCGGCTTCTCGCTGCGGTGGTATCGCGAAGTCTTTTCATCGCCCGAATGGACGGCCGCGTTGCAGAACAGCCTGATCGTGGCAACGGCCACCGCCATTGTCTCGACGCTGCTGGGAAGTGTTGCCGCGCTCGGCCTGATGCGGCTGACGCCGAGAATGTCGGCGCCGCTGGTCGCGCTTCTGCTTTCGCCTCTGTTCGTTCCGGTGATCGTCACGGCGGTTGCCGTCTATTTTCTCTATGCCCAACTGGGGCTCGACGGCTCTTATGCGGGGCTGATTCTCGCGCACACGACGCTGGCCGTGCCGTTCGTGATCGTTGTGGTGCGTGCTGCGCTACAGGGATTCGACACGGTCATGTTGCGGGCGGGCGCGAGCCTGGGCGCGCGCCCGCCCGTCGTGTTCGCGCGCGTGCTGCTGCCGCTGATCGCGCCGGCCATTGCCGCCGGCGCCGTATTCGCCTTTATGACCTCGTTTGACGAAACCGTGGTCGCGCTGTTCGTGGCCGGGCCCGATCATCGCACGCTGCCGCTACAGATGTTCGAAGGCGTGCGCGATCAAATCAGCCCGGCGATCACCGCGGTCGCAACCCTTTTGGTTCTCGCTTCGGCCGTGTTTCTAAGCTTCGTCGAGGGGCTGCGACGCGTTCGGGAGAAGAAGTTCAACAGCTGATGCCATCGTCAGGCCTTGAGCCAAAGGCGTTTTGCTGGAGCACGATCCGATTCGATTGAATCGGACCCTGCTCCAGATTCGTCGATTGTCGGGCGATCTGGCGCCGACCGGTGTCCGCTTCGGCGGATCGCGCTCTAGTATGTTTTTGTGAAAATGTACTATGGCTTTGCTGCATGCGTCGCTGGTCGGCCATCACCGGGAGGAATGTGGATGAATGGCGCGGAGAGCCTGGTGCGGACCTTGGTCGGCTCGGGCGTAGAAGTTTGTTTCTCCAACCCCGGCACATCGGAAATGCATTTCGTTGCCGCGCTCGACAAGGTCGAAGGCATGCGCGCGGTGCTTGCGCTGTTCGAAGGCGTGGCGACGGGTGCGGCGGATGGCTATGGTCGGATCGCGGGAAAGCCCGCGGCGACCTTGCTGCATCTGGGACCCGGTCTCGCGAACGGGCTGGCCAATCTTCACAACGCGCGCCGCGCCTCCACCCCGATCGTCAATATCGTCGGCGATCATGCCACCTACCACGCACAATACGATGCGCCGCTGACATCGGATCTTGTGGGATTCGCGCGGCCGGTTTCGGGCTGGATACACAGCAGCGTTTCGGCGGGCGTGGTTGCCAGCGATGCTGCGCGCGCAGTGCAGGCGGCGCGCAATGCGCCTGGCCAGATCGCCACGCTTGTTTTGCCCGCGGACACGGCCTGGAATGAGGCGGAAGGCGCAGCGCCTGCGCTTGCCGTGCTCGGTCCGGCGCCTGTGTCTTCGCGCGCGATCGACGACGTCGCGCAAGCGCTCCGCAGCGGCAAACGCACCGCCATTCTTATTCGCGACGCCGGCGCTTTGACGCGCGAAGGTTTGCACAGCGCTGGGCGCATCGCGGCGAAGGCAAACGCGCGTATCCTGTGCGATACGTTCACGCCCAAGATCGCGCGCGGCGCGGGCGTCGTGGCGCTGGAGCGGATACCCTATTTCGCCGAACAGATGGTCGAGTTTCTGAAAGACGTCGAACAGCTCGTGCTTGTCGGCGCCAAACCGCCGGTCACGTTTTTCGCCTATCCCGGCAAGCCTTCCTGGTGCACGCCGGAAGGCGCAAGAATTCTCTATCTGTCGCATCCGCATGAAGATGGCCGCGCCGCGCTTGCTGCGGTGGCGGATGCGATCCAGGCGCCAAAGGACGGTATTATAAGTGCGGCACTGGAGCGGCCGGACGTTCCAACCGAAAAATTCAACGCGTTCAGCGTCGGTCAAATCGTTGCACGCTTTTTGCCCGAAAACGCGATCGTCTCCGATGAAGCCGCCACATCCGGCGCCGGCACGGCGCTGTTCACCGCCCATGCGCCCATGCACGATCATATGTCTCTGACGGGCGGCGCCATCGGCCAGGGCGTGCCCGTCGCAACGGGCGCTGCTCTCGCCGCGCCGGGCCGAAAGGTTCTGGCGCTGCAAGGCGATGGCGGCGCGATGTACACGCTGCAGGCGTTGTGGACTCAAGCGCGCGAAAAGCTGGATGTGACGACGGTCATCTTCGCGAACCGCTCCTACGCCATTCTTAATATCGAGCTCGCCCGCGTGGGCGCCGGAAATCCCGGACCGAAAACGCTGTCCATGCTCGACCTGCACAATCCGGAATTGAACTGGGTCTCGCTGGCCAATGGCATGGGCGTCGAGGCCAGCCGTGCGACCTCGAACGGCGAATTTGCGGCGCAGTTAGAAAGTGCGATGGGCCAACGCGGCCCAAGATTGATCGAAGTGGTGCTCTAGATTTCCATAAACGGCTGTTGTGTCGCCATCGCCAATCCTTATGATCCCGGCCGACACGGGATGATTTGATGTTCACCGACAATCCGTTCGCCGGCCTTTCGGCGCTTGTTTCGCCCGCATGGATGCAAAGCTTCGTGGTCGTCATGGCGGTATTGGTTGCCGCCGGCACGCTGTTCGATATCAATCACAAGAAAAGCGCCAAATATTTTTTCGACAATTTGCGCAAGAACAAAGGCGGCAAACCGGTCGGCGGCGCGCAGACAGCTTCGCTCGCGCTGCGCACCGCGGCCGTGGAGGTTCTGGAGGCGGGAGAATTCTGCAGCACGCCGCGCCGCATCGCCCATTTGCTCACGATGTACGGGTTCCTAGCCTATGCGATCACGACCGTCATCCTGGTGTTCTGGTATCCGACGCCAGACAGCGCAGCGCCCGACATCGTGCCGCAGCTCTGGCATCTGGGCGCGCTGCTGGTCTGCATCGGCGGCTATTGGTTCTGGTTCTTCATCCGGGTGGATGTTTCCGCCGAAGGCCATTCGCCGTTTCGCGTGGTTCGCGCCGATTTGTTCGTTCTTTCGCTCGTCATCAGCACGACGCTGGCGCTGATCTGGTCCTACGCGCAAGCGACGGGCAGCTCGTGGAGCAATGTGGCCCTCGGTCTCTATCTGCTTGCCACGCTGGTTCTCTTCGGATCGGTTCCGTGGTCCAAATTTTCGCACATGTTCTATAAACCCGCCGCCGCCTTCCAGAAGCGCGTCGAGGACGCCAGCGGCTCGCGCGCCAACCTTCCGCTTCCGGCCGACAAACCCGAGATCCTCGGCACCGACCGGACAGCCCCGCATCACTATTGAGAGACGTTTCATCATGCCCACTTTCGTTTACATGACGCGCTGCGACGGCTGCGGTTATTGCGTCGATGTCTGTCCCTCCGACATCATGCACATCGATACCACCTATCGCCGCGCCGTGAACATCGAACCGAATTTTTGCTGGGAATGTTATTCCTGCGTGAAGGCATGTCCGCAGCATGCCATCGACGTGCGCGGCTATGCCGATTTCGCGCCGCTGGGCCACAGCGTGCGCGTGCTGCGTGAAGAAAAGAAGGGCGTCATTTCCTGGAAGGTGAAGTTCCGCGACGGCCGCGAGAAGGATTTCGTCTCTCCGATCCGCACCACGCCGTGGGGCTCGATCAAATCGCCGTCCGATTACGCGGCGCCGGCGCGCGAGGCGCTGACATCGCAAGAGCTTGCCCACGAACCGGAGGCGCTGCATATCGACAAGCTTCCGGTGCTGGCCCGCGACAGGCTGAAACAGGGCGTCGTCTGATGGGCGTGTTCAGCCGGCGCAAAACGATATTCGTGGATTCGGATATTCTCGTTGTCGGCGGCGGCATGGCGGGCTGCGGCGCCGCTTACGAATCCCGCTATTGGGGCCGCGATCTGAAGATCGTCTGCGTCGAGAAGGCGAACATCGAGCGCAGCGGCGCGGTGGCGCAAGGGCTTTACGCGATCAATTGCTACATGGGCATGCAATGGGGCGAGAACCAGCCGGAAGATCATGTGCGTTACGCGCGCAACGATCTGATGGGCCTGGTGCGCGAGGATCTGGGTTACGACATCGCCCGCCACGTCGATGCCACCGTCCACAAGTTTGAAGAGTGGGGTCTGCCGATCATGAAGGATCCCGCCACCGGGCGGTATCAGCGTGAAGGCAAGTGGCAGATCATGATCCACGGCGAGAGCTACAAGCCCATCGTCGCCGAAGCCGCGCGCAAGGCCGCGACCGAAATCTACAACCGCATCATGGTGACCCATCTGCTGATGGACAGCACAAAGCCCAACCGCGTGGCGGGCGCGGTGGGTTTCAATGTGCGCACCGGCGACTTTTATGTGTTCCGCGCCAAGGCGGTGATCGTTTGCGCGGGCGGGGCGTCGCACATCTTCAAGCCGCGTTCCGTTGGCGAGGGTATGGGCCGCACCTGGTACGCACCGTGGAGCAGCGCCTCGGCCTACGCGCTGCCGATCCTCGCCGGCGCCAAGATGATGCAGATGGAAAATCGCATCGTGCTGACGCGCTTCAAGGACGGCTACGGCCCCGTCGGCGCGTACTTCCTGCATCTGAAGACCCACACCCAGAACGCATATGGCGAGGAATACGAGACACGTTGGTTCGACAAGCTGCGCGAAACCATCGGCGATTATGTCGATCATCAACCGGTGCCGACCTGTCTGCGCAACCACGCCTTCCTCGAAGAGACGAAAGCCGGTCGCGGTCCCATCCGCATGGTGACAACGCAAGCCTTTCAAGATCCGCACAAGGAGACCGTCGGCTGGGAGAACTTCCTCGGCATGACCATTAGCCAGGCGGTGGTGTGGGCATCGCAGAACATCGACCCCAAGCACATCAATCCCGAACTCACGACGTCGGAGCCTTATGTGATGGGCTCGCATGCGACATGTTCCGGCGCTTGGGCCAGCGGTCCGTCGGACTATGCGCCGGCGGAATATCAGTGGGGCTATAACCGCATGATGACGGTGGACGGCCTGTTCGGCGCCGGCGACACCATCGGCGGCACCGCGCACAAATTCTCCTCGGGCTCGTTCACGGAAGGCCGCATCGCGGCGAAAGCGGCGGTCAATTACGTGAGCGATCTGGGCAGCGACCGGCCGCAAGTCGGCGAAGCGGAATACGAGGGCTTCAAGAAGATCGTCTATCAGCCGTTGGAGAATTACAAAGTCGGCCGCAACGAGATCGTCGGTGGCACCGTTTCGCCGAGCTATATCCTGCCGCTGCACGGCCTGCAGCGTCTTGAGAAGATCATGGACGAATATGTCGGCGGCATCGGCGCGCATTACACCACCAACGCGCCGATGCTGACCCGCGGCCTCGAGCTGTTGGCCATGCTGCGCGAAGATCTCGATCATCTGGGCGCCGAAGATATTCACCAGCTCCAGCGCGCATGGGAGCTTCAGCACCGGCTGCTCGCCTCCGAAGCCGTGACCCATCACACGCTTTTCCGCCAAGAGACGCGCTGGCCCGGCTATTATTACCGCGCCGATCATCCCAGGCTGGACGATGCCGACTGGCATTGCTTCACGCTCTCCCGCTACGACCGCGGCACGGGACATTGGGCGATGGAAAAGGCACCGGTGTTCCACATCGTGGACTAAGGGCATTTCAAAGCGTGGCTGGCGAACTGGGCGTGCAGCCGGTTCAGTTCGCCGCGATCGGATGGGGCATTGTCCGCCCCTCATGCGTTCTTATATGGAGAATGGCGCGCGTTGCAGCGTCGGCGGAACCACCTGTTCGCCAAGGTATTGATAGTCAGGGCCGACCGGCGGCGTGACGGCAGAAATGGCCGTTTTTTCAACGATTTGCAGCACACGATCTGGCGGACTTCAGGCGATGGCTATGAAAGCGATGGACGAGATTTCCCGGCCCAGCGACATGCTCCATGAGACTGGCGGCGCGCTTGTGGAGCGTTATCGCACCGTGCGCCGTCATTCCGAAGAGCTGACGCGCGCGCTGAGCGCAGAGGACCAGAACATCCAGTCGATGCCGGATGCGAGCCCGGCCAAATGGCATCTGGCGCACACGACATGGTTTTTCGAAGCGGTCGTGCTGGCGAAATTCGCCGCCGATTTCGCGCCCTTCGATCCGGAATACGCCTATCTGTTCAATTCCTATTACGAGAGCCTCGGCTCGCGCCATGCACGAGACCGGCGCGGGATGCTGAGCCGTCCGAGTGTCAGCGAGATCGCGGCCTATCGCGCCCATGTCGACGCCGCGATGGTGAAGCTGATCGCGCGCCGCGAAAGCGATGTCGCGGCGCTTGTCACCCTGGGGCTGCACCACGAGCAGCAGCACCAGGAGCTGTTGCTGACGGACATCAAGCACGCGTTCTTCTCAAATCCGCTGCTGCCGACTTACAAGCTCACGCGCGAACCGCTCACGGTGCCCAGGAGCCTCGAATGGTTCGATCGTCCCGGCGGCGTGGTGGAGATAGGCCACGCCGGCGCGGCGTTCGCATTCGACAATGAGAGCCCGCGCCACGAGGTTCTGCTGCGGCCGTTCCGCATCGCCAATCGCCCCGTCAGCAACGCGGAATTTCTCGCCTTCATCGAAGACGGCGGATATCGCCGTGCGGAATTCTGGTTGTCCGACGGCTGGGCGATGGTCCAGCGCGAGAAGCTCGCCGCGCCGCTCTATTGGCTCGAAGATGGCCGCGTGTTCACGCTCGCCGGCGTTCGCCCGCTGACAGCCGACGAGCCGGTCGCGCATGTGAGCTTCTACGAGGCCGCCGCCTACGCCGCATGGGCCGGCAAGCGGCTACCGACCGAGTTCGAGTGGGAAGCCGCCAATCCGCAGGCGCAAGGGCTGGTCTGGGAATGGACGCGCTCGTCCTACGATCCCTATCCCGGCTACCGGCCGTTCGACGGCGAGATCGCCGAGTACAACGGCAAATTCATGATCGGGCAGATGGTGTTGCGCGGCGGTTCGCGCGCCACCCCGCCCGGGCATATCCGGCGGACCTATCGCAACTTCTTTGCGCCTGCCGCGCGCTGGCAATTCAGCGGCATCAGGCTGGCAGGTGATCTATGAGTTCGGCGGCGTTTGCGGCACGGCCGCGGCACATCGACAACCCCTTCTGCGCCGATCTGTTCGAAGGGCTGCGGCGCCGTCACAAGCGTATCCCGAGCAAATATTTCTACGATGTCGAAGGCTCGCTGCTGTTCGAGCGCATCACCGGGCTCGCCGAATATTACCCCACGCGCACCGAGATCGGCATCCTCAAGGCCAACGCCGCGCAGATCGCGAATCTCATTGGGCCCGATGTGGAGCTTGTCGAATTCGGCGCAGGATCGCTGCGCAAGGTGCGTATCCTGCTCGATGCGATGCAGACGCCGCAAAGCTATGTGCCGATCGATATCGCAGGCGATTACCTCATGGAAGTCGCCGAGGTGCTGGAAGGCGAATATCCGCGCCTGCATCTCAATCCCGTGGTCGCCGATTTCACGCTGCCGGTCGAACTTGAGGTCAGCGATGGCCGCCGGGCGGGCTTTCTTCCCGGCTCGACCATCGGCAATTTCGGCCCGGCCGAAGCGGCCGGATTGCTGCGCCACATGCGCCAGACCTTGGGAGGCGGCGGCCTCTTGATCGGCGTCGATCTGGTGAAATCGCCTGCGCTGCTTCATGCCGCCTACAATGACAGCAAAGGCATCACGGCGGCCTTCAACAAAAACCTGTTGGCGCGCGCCAATCGCGAGCTGGGCGCCGATTTCGATCTCGGCGCATTCGCACATTATGCCTGCTACAATCCCATGGCGCAGAAGATCGAGATGTATCTGGTGAGCATGGCGCGCCAGCATGTCTGCATTGCGGGCGATGTGATCGCCTTCGAGCAGGGCGAGGCCATCCACACCGAAGATTCGCACAAATACACGCTGTCGGGCTTCCGGGCGCTCGCCCTCGAGGCGGGATATGTGCCGCGCGCCATCTGGACCGATGAGGCGCGCCTGTTCAGCGTGCAATGGTTGGAAGCGGTCTGATCGGCTCTATTCGTACCAGCTATGGCCCTTGCGTTCGGTGAGCGCGAAGGCGCCGGCCGGTCCCCAGCTTCCTGCAGGGTAGGGCGCAGGCTCGGCGCCGCCGCGCTTCCATCCGCTGACGATCTCGTCAATCCACGTCCATGCGGCCTCCGCCTCGTCGCGGCGCACGAACAGCGTCGGCTTGTTGTGCAGCGCCTCCAGCAATAGCCGCTCATAGGCGATGCGCCGCCGCCCGCCGCTGAAAGCGTCGCTGAGACTGAGATTGAGCCCCAGCGGCTTGAGGTCCATGCGCTCGAGTTCCGGCGTCTTGTTCATCAGCAGAAGCGAGATCTGTTCGTCGGGTTGCAGGCGGATGGTCAGACGGTTGGCGAGAAGATCGTTGCCGGAAAATATCGAATGCGGCACATCGCGGAACTGGATGACGATCTCCGAACGGCGATGGGGCATGCGCTTGCCGGTGCGCAGATAGAACGGCACGCCCGCCCAGCGCCAATTGTCGACATTGGCGCGCAACGCGACGAAGGTTTCGGTGACGCTGTGACGCGCGCCGCTTTCGTCGGCATAGGCAGGCACCGCGCGCTGCTCCGCGACGCCGGCGCGATATTGCCCGCGCACCGCCTTGCGTTCCACATCGCGCCCCGCGATCGGGCGAAGCGAACGCAGCACCTTCACCTTCTCATTGCGCACCGCGTCGGCATCGAGGCTTGGTGGCGGCTCCATCGCCACCAGGCACAGAAGCTGGAGCAAATGGTTCTGCACCATGTCGCGGATGGCGCCGTACTCGTCGTAATACGACCAGCGATCCTCGACGCCGACTGTCTCGGCGACGGTGATTTGCACCTGTTCGATGCTCACCTTGTTCCACAAAGGCTCGAAAAGCGTGTTGGCGAAACGCAACGCCAGCAGGTTCTGCACCGCTTCCTTGCCGAGATAATGATCGACGCGGAAGATGCGATCCTCGCTGAAGGCTTGCGCCAACGCGTCGTTGATGGCGCGGCAGCTTGCCAGATCGCGCCCCAGCGGTTTTTCCACCATCACGCGGCTGTTGCCGTTGGCGAGGCCGCGCGCTTTCAGGTTCGCGCAGATCGCGCCGAAATGGCTGGGCGAGGTCGAAAGATAGAAGATCGTCTCGTCGGCGCCTGCGAGCGCGGTATTGAGATTGGCGAAGCTTTCGGGAACTGTCGCATCGACCGCGGCGTGGACGATGCGCGTGGCCAGCTTGTTCCAGATCGCGGAGGCGAACGCCGCGCCAACGCGTTCCTCCACTGCCTGTCCGATGGCTTGCCGGAATTTGTCCGCGCCGATTTCGCCGCGCGAACAGCCGACGATCGCAAGCCCGCCGGGCAGCAAGCCGTCCTGCTCCAGGAAATAGAGCGACGGAAACAGCATCCGCCGCGCCAGATCGCCCGTGGCTCCGAAAATCACAATCGCCCGGCTTATCGACATGGTTGTCCTGCTCGGAAAAGAAGGGGGAAAGGAAGTCGTTTCATATCAACATGTGCCGCTGCAACACGACGCGGTGTCACACCGTTGTCGCACATCCTTCATCGAGCCGACATCCCCCGCGGATACCTAGCGCACAGTTCGAAAGGAACTGGGGTCGCCGCCCCTGTGCGGCTGTGAAATTCCGAGCGGGAAAGAACATGAATGTGAAATTGGTATTGTTGAGCGGCGCAGCCTTGGTGGCGCTTGCCGGTCCGGCCCTGGCCCAGGATGCGGCACCCAAATCGTCGGCGCATCACCGTCATCGCGCCCTCCATCATGCGGTGAACGCGATGGATGCGCGCATCGACGCCCTCGAAGCGCAGATCCACGAACTGAAGGCGGAGGAACAACGCCAGGCCCAGCACACCGCCGAGGTCCAGGCGCAGGTTGCGGCGGCTCCGGCGGAACAGCCGCAGGTTCCGGCCGCGCAATTCGAAGCCTTGCAGAATCAGGTTTACGAGCAAGCCGCCGCCGCGAAGACTTCAGGCACCGGCTGGTGGGACAACACCAAGGTCGGCGGTCTGGTATTCTTCGATCTCACCGACATCGACAACAAGAACGGCACCACGGCCAACTCGCAAAACGGAACGCATTTCGACATCAAGCGCTTCTATCTGACGATCGATCACAAGTTCAACGACGTGTGGTCCGCGCATCTCACCACGGACGCGACCTACGACACATCGCAGTGCGACGGCGTCTCTGCGGGGCCGCCGGCCTCATGCTCGAGCACCGGTTCGTCGACGACGCAGCTCTACATCAAGAAGGCCTATCTCGAAGCCAATTTCGCCAACTTTTTCGACGTACG
>DASXFK010000100.1:0-49056 GCA_036489635.1 Rhizomicrobium sp.
GCGTATCTCGAAGATGGCGACGTTGCCGTTCTGCGCGGGCCGCACGTCACGATCTACAACGCCGATGGCAAACTCGCGAACCGCGAAATCAAGATCACCACGGCATCGGTGGGGCTGGTCGACAAGGGCGGCCATCGCCACTTCATGGCAAAGGAGATCCACGAACAGGCCGAAGTGATCGGCCACACGCTGTCGCATTATCTGGATCCCGCGGGCCCGAAAGTGCAATTGCGCGAGGTCGGCGCGGCGAAGGCGCTGACGAACGCCACGCGGCTCACCGTCTCCGCCTGCGGCACCGCGTTCTATGCGGGGCTTGTCGGCAAATACTGGTTCGAGAAGCTGGCGCGGCTGGCGGTGGAAGTCGATGTCGCGTCGGAGCTGCGATATCGCGAGCCGGTTTATCCCAAAGGCGGCGTAGCGCTGTTCATCTCGCAGTCCGGTGAGACGGCGGACACGCTGGCGGCGCTGCGCGACGCGAAGGATCAGGGACAAATGACGCTTGCCGTCGTCAACGTGCCGGAAAGCTCCATCGCGCGCGAAGCCGACATCGTGCTGCCGACTTTCGCCGGCCCGGAAATCGGCGTGGCCTCGACCAAGGCCTTCACCTGCCAGCTCGCCACACTGGCCTCGCTGGCCATCGCGGCGGGCCGCACGCGCAAGACCTTAAGCGCCGCGCAGGAAGCGGAGCTTTGCGCCGCTTTGCTCGAAACGCCGCGTCACATCGTGGAGATGCTGAAGAACGAGGCCAGAATCGAAGCGCTGGGCATGGAGATCGCCAAGGCGCAGGACGTGCTTTATCTCGCGCGCGGTGTGAACTATCCGCTGGCGCTGGAAGGCGCGCTGAAGCTGAAGGAGATTTCCTACATCCACGCCGAAGGTTATGCCGCCGGCGAGATGAAGCACGGCCCCATCGCGCTGATCGACGAGAACGTGCCGGTGATCGTGATCGCGCCGTTCGACAATTTGTTCCAGAAGACCATCTCCAATATGCAGGAGGTGATGGCACGCGGCGGCAAGGTGGTGCTGATCTCCGACGCCCGCGGCATCAAGGAAGCCGGCGACAAGGCGTGGGCCACCATCGAAGTCCCCGCCGTGCACGAACTTGTCGCGCCGCTTCTCTACTCCGTGCCCGTGCAATTGCTCGCCTATCACACAGCCGTCGCGAAGGGCACCGACGTGGACCAGCCCCGCAATTTGGCGAAGAGCGTGACCGTGGAGTAAAACTTGATTATGGCCATAATTATGGCCATAATTCGTGGATGACCCAGCATGGCGTCGCCGAGACCAAAAACAAGCTTTCCGCGCTGATTGAGCGCGCGGAACATGGCGAGGAGATCGTCATCACCCGCCATGGCAAGCCCGTGGCAAAGCTGAGCGGGGTACCGGCGGACAAGCCTGCGCCGAAGCGCATCACCAAAGAAGCCATCGAATGGCTCGAAAAGCATAGAGTGGGCTCGATCATGCCCGAAGAGGACGCCGGCACATTTGTCTCGCGGATGCGCGACGAAGACTGGCCGCGTTGAGTATTTATCTCGACGCCAGCGTTGTCGTTCCGCTTTTCCTCATCGATCCATTCGGTCAGCGCGCCAGTGCTTTTCTCTCTGCACAATCGGCCCGTGTTTATGTCAGCGATTTTGTATCCGCGGAGTTCGCTTCGGTGGTCGGTATCAAGCTCAGGAACAAGGCGCTGAGGTTGGATGAGGCTCGCGCCGCTTTTTCCAATTTCGACGAGTGGACGAGGCGCTACGCCCAGAAGGCGCAAACGCTGGCGGCCGATATCCATGTCGCTGAGACGATGTTGCGCCGTCTCGACCTGACGCTTCGAGCGCCCGATGCGATCAGTTTGGCGATTGCGCGAAGGCTGCGCGCGGAACTGGCCACGTTCGACGTGCGGATGGCAGAAAGTGCACGGGCTCTCGGAATATCGTTGGCGGCCGTTTGAACCCAGGATGACCTGTCGCCAAGGTCTGCTAATGTGGTCTGCATGACAGATTCCGATCCCGCAGCCCTGAAGCGCGCCGCCGCCCTTAAGGCGCTCGATTATGTCACCGACGGCATGAAGCTCGGTCTCGGCACCGGCACCACGGCGGAGGCTTTCCTCGAGGTGCTCGCGCCGCGCGTGAAGGGCGGACTGCGGATTACGAGCGTGGCATCGTCCGAGCGCACAGCGCAAAAGGCGCGGTCGCTCGGCATTGCGGTGGACGATCTGGACAACCAGGCGCCGCTCGATCTGACCGTCGACGGCGCGGACGAGGCGGATCGCGCGCTGACGCTCATCAAAGGCGGCGGTGGCGCGCTGCTGCGCGAGAAGATCGTGGCGACATCGTCCCGCAGGATGGTTGTCATCGCGGACGAAACCAAGCTGGTGGAAAGGCTGGGGCGCTGTCCGCTGCCGGTGGAAGTGACTACGTTTTCGCATGGCACCACCGCGGCGCGCGTCGCCATCGCGGCGCATGAGTTGGGCTACGAGCAGGTGCCGGTGACGCTGCGTGTTCGCGACGGCAAGCCTTTTGTCACCGACGGCGGCAACTACATCTACGATTGCGCGTTCGGCGAAATCACCGATGCGCAGGATCTGGCCGCGGCGATCCGCGCCATCCCGGGGGTGGTGGAGCATGGCTTGTTCGTCGGCATTGCGTCGGCATTGATCATCGCGCGGCCGGATGGCACGGAAGTGATAGAGCGCAAATGAGATACGACTACGATCTTTTCGTCATCGGCGGCGGCTCCGGCGGCGTGCGCGCCAGCCGCATGGCGGCGCTCGCCGGAAAGCGCGTGGCCATCGCGGAGGAATACGAATTCGGCGGCACCTGCGTCATCCGCGGCTGCATCCCCAAGAAGCTGTTCGTCTACGCCAGCCATTTTGGCGAGGATTTCGAGGATGCCGCCGGCTTTGGCTGGATCGTGCCGGAGCGGCATTTCGACTGGAACGTGCTGGTCGCGAACAAGAACAAGGAGATCGCGCGGCTCTCCGATCTTTATCGCCAGAACGTCACCAAAGCGGGTGTCGAGATCTTCATGGACCGCGCGGAATTTCTCGATCCCCATACGCTGCATCTGAAGAAGAGCGACAGGAAGATCACCGCCGAGCGCATCCTCATCGCCACCGGCGGGCGGCCAAGCCGCCAGATCGAGGGCGTGCCCGGCTGCGAACATTTCATCACCTCGAACGATGCCTTCTATCTGAAGAAATTGCCGCGCCGAATCGTCGTGCTCGGCGGCGGCTATATCGCGGTGGAGTTCGCGCACATCTTCCACGGCCTCGGCTGCGACGTGACGCTGATATATCGCGGCGAGAAGATCCTGCGCGGCTTCGACGACGACATGCGCGATTGCCTGACGGAATCGGCACAGAAGCGCGGCATCCGCGTCATCGTCCACCGCAACATCGCGCGCGCGGACAAGCGCGGCGACGAACTGTTCCTGGTCACCGACCATCGCGAGATGATCGAAACCGATGCGGTGATGGCCGCCATCGGCCGCATCCCGAACACGGACGGCATGGGGCTGGAGAAGGCCGGCGTCGAACTCGGCAAGAAGGGCGAGGTGAAGGTCGATCGGTATTCACAGACCAACGTGGCGCACATCCACGCCATCGGCGATGTCACCGATCGGTTGCAACTCACGCCGGTCGCGATCCACGAAGCGATGGCCTATGTGCGCACGGTGTTCGAAGGCAAGCCTACGCCGGTCGATTACAGGCTGGTGCCGACGGCGGTGTTCAGCCAGCCGGAGATCGCCACGGTGGGATTGACCGAAGCGCAGGCACTGGCGGCCGGCCATTCCATCGACGTGTACAAATCGAACTTCAAGCCGCTGAAGCACACATTGTCGGGTCGCGACCTGCGCGCGCTGTTCAAGCTGATCGTGGATTCGAAGACCGACAAGGTTCTGGGCTGTCATATCTTCAGCTTCGATGCCGGCGAGATCATCCAGACGGTCGCCGTGGCGCTGAAGATGGGCGCGACGAAAGCCGATTTCGATATGACCGTCGCGCTGCATCCGACCGCGGCGGAAGAACTCGTCACCATGCGCACGAAGAGCTATTCAGCGTCGCCGGATTAGCCGATGAAAGCTCTGTGCCCGTTCTGTCTCGTCGTTGTGCTCGCCGGTCCCGCGGCCGCAGCTCCACCGGCAAACTGCACGCTGAAAGAGGTCGGTTCGCTGGCGATGGAGACGAACGATCCCGGCCGCGCCATTGTGACGCTGGCCATCGCCGGCAAACCCGAGCGTTTCGAGGTGGACACCGGCGGAGCGTTCACCAGCGTTTTTCAGGACGTCGCCGAACGCCTCGGGTTGAAGCCGCGCTCAATCAGCCAGCAACTGGAGATATACGACGTCAACGGCGACAGATCGCGGCAGTATGTCGATTTACCGAAGCTGACAATCGGAACGATGAATGGCGACAACATTCCCGTCGTGGTGCGAACGCGCAACCCCAACGACGATCCTCGATTGGCAGGCATCCTGGCGCCGGACATACTCTCGAAGTTCGATGTCGATCTCGACTTTGCCGCCCACAAGCTCAACCTGTTCTCGCAGGACCATTGCGAAGGCCAGGTCGTCTACTGGTCGGGCAGCTTCGCGCAAGCCGAATTCGATCTGCGCAACGGCCATATCGTCCTTTCGATGACTCTGGATGGCAAGGATGTGACCGCAACGCTGGATACGGGCTCGCGGCTAACCCATCTTTATGACGCGGTCGCGCGCAACAAGTTCGGCCTCGATGAAAACGCGCTGGAGCCCATTCCCGGAGTTCCACCGGGGTCGCTCGAAAAATTCCAGCATCGTTTCAAGTCGCTTTCCATCGGCGGTCTCGCGATCGGCAATCCGCTGGTCTATATTCTTCCCGATCTTGCCGAGCGGAGCTTCGAGCAGAACCATCTCGACAAGGAGCAGATCGATCCGCAATACGCGGTGCACCTCAATACGACGGACATGCTGCTGGGCATGGACGTCCTCAGCAAGCTGCACCTCTACATCGCCTATAAGGAACGCAAGATCTATCTGACGGCGGCCGGCGCGCATTAACCCGCGTTCACCACGGCCACCGCGGGTTCTGGTCAATCGCCCTGCCTTTTCGTATATCCCTCCGTCCAAAGGAGTTTGCCCCGTGGCCCAGAGCTGGAGCCCGCAAAGCTGGCGTTCCAGGCCGATCGTGCAGGTGCCGGACTATCCGGACCAAGCCGCACTTTCCGCCGTGGAGAGCCGTCTGCGCACGCATCCCCCGCTGGTGTTCGCGGGCGAGGCGCGCAGGCTCACGGCCGCGCTCGGCCGCGTCGCCGAGGGCAAGGCTTTCCTGCTGCAAGGGGGCGATTGCGCCGAAAGCTTCGGCGAGTTCAGCGCCAACAATATCCGCGACATCTTCTGCGTGTTCCTGAGCATGGCGACGGTGCTGACATTCGCGGCCGACGTGCCGGTGGTGAAGATCGGCCGCATGGCGGGCCAATTCGCCAAGCCGCGCAGCGACGACAGCGAGACGCGCGACGGCAAAACGCTCTCGTCCTACCGGGGCGACATCGTCAATGGCGAGGAATTCACCGGGGCGGCGCGCCGGCCGGAGCCCTCACGCATGCTGCAGGCCTATTATCAGGCCGCGGCCACTGCCAATCTCGTGCGCGCTTTCGCGACCGGCGGCTATGCCGATCTGTCGCGCGCGCGGCACTGGTATCTCGACGATCACCACCATCCCGATCTGTTGCAGCGTTATCAGGCCGTCGTCGACCGCATCGGCGAAGGCATCGAATTCATGAAGGCCTTCGGGCTGGCGGACGCCGTCAATCCGCGCACCAGCGCGGTCGATTTCTATTTCAGCCACGAAGCGCTGCTGCTTCAGTATGAAGAAGCGTTGACGCGGCAGGATTCCATCACCGGCGACTGGTACGATACCTCCGCGCATATGGTCTGGATCGGCGACCGCACGCGCCAGCCCGGCAGCGCGCATGTCGAATTCTGCCGCGGCGTGAAAAACCCCATCGGCCTCAAATGCGGACCGACCATGAGCGAGGACGATCTGCTCCGCCTGCTCGCCATCCTCAATCCGGAGAACCGGTCCGGCCGCGTCACGTTGATTGCGCGCTTCGGCGCCGACAAGGTGGCCGAGAGGCTGCCGCGCCTGATCCGCGCGGTGCAAAAGGAAGGCGCCAATGTGGTGTGGTCGTGCGATCCCATGCACGGCAACACGGTCAAATCGGCGAACGGCTTCAAGACGCGCTCCTTCGACCGCGTCGTCAAGGAAGTGAAGAGCTTCTTCGAGGTGCATCGCGCCGAACGCAGTCATCCCGGCGGCGTGCATCTGGAAATGACGGGTGCGAACGTTACCGAATGTCTCGGCGGCGCGCAGGCAATCTCGGAATCCGATCTCGCCAGCCGCTACGACACGCGGTGCGATCCGCGGCTCAACGCCAGCCAGGCGCTGGAGCTGGCTTTCCTGCTGGCGGATAGCCTCCGCGGGCAAAAGAGCGACAACACGCCGATCGCGGCATCTGCATGATCGCGGCGTAAGGGGCGGGGCATGGGTGCGGCGCGCCTCTTGGCAAAACTCTGGGTGGCGTTCTGCCTGTTCGCAGGCGCGCATGCGATCCTGCGCCAGATCGCGGCGCAGACGCCGCTGCCATACGCCTTCGCGACGGTGGCGATCTGTGTGTTCCTGTTCGGCGCAATGGGGCTGCTGTTCATCGGCGGCTATGGCGCGTCGTCCGGCTTCACGCGATTCCTCCGGCTCGCGTCCACGCAATTCATGCCGGGCTTCAACGAGCTGGTGTTCATCGCTTTCGCGATCGCGATCTTTCTGGTGCAGGCGGCTTACGCGCCTACGCATCCGGAGAGCCCGCTTCTTGGCGCGCTCGATTCCGCGATCCGGCTCATACCCGGCCAGCACGCGCTGGAGGCCGGGCTGGGCGCCTGCCGACTCGATGGGGGGCGGGCTTTCGCATCGGCGTTTTCGTGGCTACTGAGCCTGATTTTCCTCGGTTCGGCGCTAACGCGCATTCGCTTGGCGGCGGGGCTGGTGCGGCTTGAGCGCAAGGCCCGCCATGAGGCGCTGGGCGACATGCCGCTGGCGTTTGCCACCGGGCTGGTCGCCGTCATCGGCGTCCAGCTTTTGTTTGTTGGTTCGCTTTATTCGATGTTGTCCTGCGCGGTTTACACAAGCGTCGCGGGCGCGGTTTTGATCGGATTGGGACCGCTGATGCTGGCCTATCTGATAGCCGCCGCGCTCACCAACACGCTGGCGCTGAACGCTGAGGATTAGAGAGAGTTTAGCTCCCACTCCGCAGTCAACCAACGACTGTCATGGCCCGGCACGCGCGCGGGCCGGGTCATGACAGATTTGGCTTAGAGCTTGACCAGCATCTTGCCGAAATTGTCGCCCTTGAAGAGGCCGATGAAGGCTTCGGGCGCGCGCGCGATGCCGTCATAGATCGTCTCTTCCCACTTCATCTTGCCCTCCTTGATCCAGCCGACCATGTCGGAGAGGAATTGCGGCGTGAGGTTGCCGTAATCGGATACGATGAAGCCTTTGATCGTGATGCGCATCGGAATCACCGCGATGATGTTGCTCGGACCGGCGGGAAGCTCGGTTGCATTGTACTGCGCGATCATCCCGCACACCGGAATGCGGCCATGCATGCGCATGTTGGCAAGCGCGGCATCGAGATGCGCGCCGCCGACATTCTCGAAATAGACGTCGATGCCTTGGGGAAACGCCGCGCGCACTGCGGCCTCGAGATTCTTTTCTTTCTTGTAGTTGATCGCGTGATCGCAACGCGCCGTCTTGACCAGCCATTCGCATTTTTCGTCGGAGCCGGCGGAGCCCACGACATAGCAGCCCTTGTTCTTGGCGATCTGGCAGACGATGGCGCCGACCGCGCCGCTGGCGGCGGACACGAACACGCGCTCGCCTTCCTTCAGTTCGCCGACTTTGAGGAGCCCGGCATAGGCCGTGAGGCCCGGCATGCCGAGCGCGCCCAGATAGGCCTGGATGCCGATGCCGGGGATGTTTTCGATCTTGGTGAGCTCTCCGCCATCGCTGACAAAATATTCGCGCCAGCCGGAGAAATTGTTGACATGGTCGCCGACCTTGAACTTGGCATTGTTGGAGGCGACCACCTGGCCGACCGCCCCGCCGCTCAGCGCCTCGCCGATCTGGAACGGCGCCACATAACTCGCCCGATCTGTCATGCGGCCGCGCATGTAGGGATCGACGGACATGTAGCTGTTGCGCACTAGGACCTGGCCTTCGCCGGGCGTCGGAACGGGGGTCTCGGCCAGCGCGAAGTCGTCCGGCTTGGGCATGCCGACGGGGCGATGTTTCAGGCGGATTTCCTGGCTTTTTTGGTTCGTCATGGGTATGTTCCTTGTAATATGTTTATCGCGGGAAACCCTATCAGGGGCTGCAGGCGTAACAAGACGAAACATTTTATGAGTCGCCCCGGCACCGTCCCCTGTGGCCTTTAGGGGCCGGTTTTAGCCGGGGATTCCCTTGCTCCAGCGTGTTCAAACAAGCTCTCGTATTTTGAGGGCAGGCGTGGTCGGGATCGGCGCTTTCGGCCGTCACCATGCTTCGAAATATTCCAAGCTTTCCGGTGTCGAACTGGTCGGCGTGGCTGACCCCAGCGGCGAGGCCCGCAGAGCCATTGCGTCCGCGCATGGTGTCAGAGCCGTGCCGGATTGGCGCACGCTGCTCGGTGCCGTCGATATCGTCAGCATCTGCTCGCCGGCGGTGACGCACGCCCCGATCGTGCGCGCATTTCTGAACGCCGGCGCCGACGTGCTGGTCGAGAAGCCCATCGCCACGACGCTTGGCGAAGCCGATGCGTTGATCGCGCTGGCCGAAGCCAAAGGCCGCGTGCTGACTGTCGGCCACCAGGAACGCTTCGTCTTCGCCCGCACCGGCATGCTCGATTACGCCGACGCGCCGCTGGAAGTGGAATGCTGGCGCACCGGCCCGTGGACGGGCCGCGGTGCCGACGTCACCGTCTCGCTCGACCTGATGATCCACGATCTGGATTTGATCCACCGTCTGATCCCCGGCGATGTGACCGATGTGAAGGCGCGCACGCGCAGCCAATACGGCAAGAAGGCCGACGAAGTCTCGGCGGTCCTGCATTTCGAGAACGGTTCCGTGGCGCGCCTCGTGGCCAGCCGCATCTCGCCGATCCGCCGCCGCGGCATGCGCGCTGTCTATCCCGACGGCACGATCGAGATCGATTTCATCACCCGCCAGATGCGCAACACCACCAGGCGCGAGTTGAACCCTCTCGAGCTTACCGATCCGCTGGGCGAAGCCGTGGCTTCGTTCGTGGACGCGGCGCGTATCGGTGCGCCGGCATTCGTGCGGCCGGAAGAGGCGCGCAAGGCGCTGGAGACGGCACTGCTGATCGACGAAGCCTCCGCGCCCGTGGCCGAGGCCCGCGACACCGCCGAAGTCGCGCTCTACGCGTAACCTGCCCGCTTTGCGCCTGAACGGAACGCGCGCTACACAGCGGCGATGAAAGAGCGTTTTCGCATCGCATTGGCGCAGCTGAATCCCACGATGGGCGACATCGCGGGCAACTTGCGCAAAGCGCGCGCGGCGTGGGCCGATGCGGCGAAGGCGAACGTCGATCTCATTCTGTTTCCGGAACTCTTCATCGTCGGTTATCCGCCGGAAGATCTGGTGCTGAAGCCTGCGCTGCAGGAAGACGCGCGCGAAGCCATCGAGAAACTCGCCAAGGACACCGCCGACGGCGGGCCTGCGGTGCTGATCGGCGCGCCGTGGATGGACGACGGCAAGCTCTACAATGCAGTGCTGCTGCTCGATGAAGGCCGCATCGCCGCGAAGAGCTACAAGATCGATCTGCCGAATTACGGCGTGTTCGATGAGAAGCGCGTGTTCGCGCCCGGTCCAACGCCGAAGCCTTTCGATGTTCGCGGGATTCGCATCGGCGTGCCGATCTGCGAGGACATCTGGACGCCTGAAGTGGTCGGATGCCTCGCCGAAGCCGGCGGCGATATCATCCTCGTGCCCAACGGCTCGCCGTTTGAAGTGGGCAAGGAAGACGAACGGCTGAATCTCGTCGCCGCGCGCGTGATGGAGGCGGGCAAGCCGCTGGTCTATCTCAATCAGGTGGGCGGACAGGACGAGCTGGTGTTCGATGGCGCGTCGCTGGTGGTGAACGCCGACCGCACCGTCGCCGTGTCGCTCCCGGCCTGGGAGGAAAATCTCGCGATCACCGAATGGTCGCGCAAGGGCGGGCATTGGGTGTGTGCGCCCGGCGAACGCGCGCCGGCGGAGACGCGCGAGGAGTCCGTCTATCACGCGATGACGCTGGGCTTGCGCGATTATGTGAACAAGAACCGCTTTCCCGGCGTGGTGCTGGGATTGTCCGGCGGCATCGACAGCGCCATCAGCGCTGCCGTTGCGGTCGATGCGCTGGGTGCGGACCGCGTGCGCTGCGTGATGATGCCGTCGCGCTACACCTCGCAGGAAAGCCTCGACGATGCGGAAGCATGCGCGAAACTTCTCGGCGTAAAGTACGAGACCGTGCCGATCGAAGGGGCGGTGGAGGCCTTCACGCACGCCCTGAAGCCCAGCTTTGCGGAAAAGGCGGTCGATACGACCGAAGAGAACGTGCAGTCGCGCACCCGCGGTGTGATCCTGATGGCGATCTCCAACAAGTTTGGGCCGATGGTTTTGACCACCGGCAACAAGAGCGAGATGAGCGTCGGTTACGCCACGCTCTACGGCGACATGTGCGGCGGCTATAACGTGCTGAAGGATGTCTACAAGACCGAAGTGTTCCGCTTGTCGCACTGGCGCAACGCGCATCATCCGCGCGGGGGCCTGGGCTCGAAAGGTCGCGTGATCCCGGAACGCATCATCACCAAACCGCCGAGCGCCGAATTGCGCGAGAACCAGAAGGACCAGGATTCGCTGCCACCCTATGACATTCTGGACGGTATCCTCGAATGTCTGGTCGAAAACGAAATGACGTTCGAGGCGACCTGCGCCAAAGGCTTTCACCCCGCCACGGTGAAGCGCATCGAACATCTGCTCTACATCAGCGAATACAAACGCCGCCAGGCGCCGCCGGGCGTGAAGATCACGCGCAAGAATTTCGGGCGCGATAGGCGCTATCCCATCACAAATGCGTTCCGGGACGCGCGAACATAGGTACTGGGGGCATATCCATGGCGCAGCAACAGACCTTGCAACCAAGTGTTTTTCTCAGCATCGGAAGACCGCTTTCGAGCGCGCAGGAGGCGTTCAAGCTGGCGCTCGTATCCACCGTGAAAGCGCGAGGCTTTGTCCCAAGAACGGTCGGCTCGCGGCCGGAAGATTCGGATGTGCCGCACGACCGCCCGATCGAGCAGATCACCAAAATTATTCGCGAATGCGACGGTGCCGTAATTGTGGCCTACGAAAAACATCTTGCGGACGTACTGCACACGAATTCTTTGGCATCCCACCCGGGCCGGATGTCGGATGTGCGGCTGCCGACGTCATGGAATCAGGCGGAGGCCGCGATGGCCTACCATTCAGGGCTTCCGCTTTTGCTGATCTCGGAGGAAGGCCTTTTCGGCGAGTGCCTTCTGGAAGATGGCGTAATTGGTTCTGTCGCGCGGGTAGAAATTAGCGAAAGCGCGGTGTGGAACGATGTCTTCCAGCGTCGCATGACAAGTTGGGCCGCGGACGTAACGAGTCGTCTGGGCGCCAAACGCGCAAACAAATTCCGCGACACGGATGCGGACCAGCTCACGATCCGCGATTTGCTTGGGATATTCAGCAGCATGAATTGGAAATCGGGATTGATTTTGGGCGGTGTTGTTGCCGGTATCCTGAGCGGCGTATACACACTCGGTTTCTTTTCGCATCTGTTTTTCAAATGACCATCGTCCGTTTCGCGCCTTCGCCCACCGGGTTGCTGCATTTCGGCAATGCGCGCACGGCCATGCTCAACTGGCTGTTCGCGAAGAAGCATCACGGCAAGTTCTTCCTGCGCATCGACGACACCGATACCGAGCGCAGCAAGCCGGAATACGAAGCCGCGATTCTCGAAGACCTGGCGTGGCTGGGCATGGCGCACGATATCTTCGCGCGGCAAGTCGAACGCGCCGATGCGCATGCCCGCGCGGCGGAAGCCCTGAAGGCGAGCGGGCGGCTTTATCCCGCGTATGAAACCGCCGATGAGCTGGATCGCCGCCGCAAGCGCCAGATCGCGATGCACAAGCCGCCGGTTTATGATCGCGCCGCGCTGAAACTTACCGCGGAAGACCGCGCGAAGCTGGAAGGCGAGGGGCGAAAGGCCCATTGGCGCTTCAGGCTCTCGCAGAGCAAGGTGAAGTGGCGCGATCTGGTGCGCGGCGAGGTGGAGATCGACACCGCGCATCTCTCCGATCCCGTGCTGATCCGCGAAGATGGCCGTTTTCTCTACACGCTGCCCTCGGTGGTGGACGACGTGGATTTCAAGATCACCCATATCATCCGCGGCGAAGACCATGTCACCAACACCGCGGCGCAGATCGAGATTTTCGAGGCGCTGAGCGCGCCCCTGCCGCACTTCGCGCATTTCCCGTTGCTGGTGGGCGCGGGCGGCGAGGCGTTGTCCAAACGCATCGGCTCGCTGTCGCTGCGTTCCATGCGCGAGGACGGCATCGAACCGCTGGCGCTGGATTGCTATCTCGCCAAGATGGGAACGAGCGATCCCGTGGAGTTGCGCCCGTCGCTCGAGGAACTCGCCGCCGAATTCGATTTCGCCAAAATCGGCCGCGCGCCGGCACACTACGATCCCAAGGAACTGGAAGCGTTGAACGCGAAGCTTCTGCACACGCTGCCATTTCCGGATGTCGCGCCGCGCTTGACCGCACTCGGCATCCCGGCGACGGAAGCGTTCTGGGATGCGGTCAAACCCAATGCCGCGCGTCTCGCGGATGTTGCGGATTTGTGGACGCTCGTCGATGGCCCCGTCGCGCCGGTGATCGAGAACGCCGCGTTCACCGCCAGGGCGGCGGAATTGTTGCCCGCGGAAAGCTGGAACGATGACACCTGGGGCGCTTGGACAAAGGCCGTCTCCGTGGCCACAAGCACCAAAGGCCGCGATCTGTTCCACCCGCTGCGTCTCGCGCTTACGGGGCGCGAAAGTGGACCGGAGATGAAAAAGCTGCTACCGCTCATCGGCCGCGCGAAGGCTCTTGCGCGGCTAAAAGGGGAAACGGCGTGATTCACTTCCGCCAACAGTGCTGTCTCTGCTGCGGCTGACCGCCGCGACACCCCTGCTTTGCCCAATGAAATGCTGAACTTTCGTCGCGCCCTTGCAGAGGCGCACCCAAATCACATTGAGTACGCGCCATGAGCCTTCGCCTCTACAACACGCTGACCCGCGCCAAGGAAGAGTTCGTTCCGCTCGATCCCAAGAACGTGCGCATGTATGTGTGCGGGCCGACGGTTTACGACTACGCCCATATCGGCAACGCGCGCCCCGCCATCGTGTTCGACGTACTGTTCCGTCTGCTGCGCCATATCTATGGCGAGAGCCACGTCACCTATGTGCGCAACGTCACGGACATCGACGACAAGATCAACGCGCGCGCGCTGGAGAAACGCGGCGACCGAAATGTTCCCATCCTCGACGTGGTGCGCGAGCTGACGCAGGAAACCTACGGCGTGTATCAGAAGGATATGGAGGCGTTGGGCAATCTGCCAGCCACTTTCATGCCGCGCGCCACGGAAAACATCGCGCCCATGATCGCCATGATCGAAGCGCTGATCGCGGCAGGGCATGCCTATCCGGCGGAAGGCCATGTGCTGTTCGACGTTTTGTCCAAGCCCGATTACGGCAAGCTTTCGCGCCGTCCGCTGGACGAGATGATTGCTGGCGCGCGCGTGGATGTGGCGCCGTACAAGAAGAATCCGATGGATTTCGTGCTGTGGAAGCCCTCGGACGCAAACACACCAGGCTGGGATTCGCCGTGGGGGCGCGGTCGCCCCGGCTGGCATCTGGAATGCTCCGCCATGATCGAATCCACATTCAAGACCGACACCATCGACATCCACGGCGGCGGCATCGATCTCGTCTTCCCGCATCACGAAAACGAGATCGCGCAAAGCGAAGGCGCGCATCATGACCATCCGCTCGCGCACACCTGGATGCACAATGGCTTCCTGAACGTCGAAGGCGACAAGATGTCAAAGAGCCTCGGCAACTTCGTCACGATCAACGAGCTGCTACAGGATTGGCCCGGCGAAGTACTGCGCTTCAACATGCTGCGCTCTCACTACCGCCAGCCGATGGACTGGACGTTGGCCGGCATGAAGCAAAGCTGGAACACGCTGGAGCGCTGGTACGCAATCGCAGAGCCGCTCGCCAAACGGCGCATCGGCGAGGCATTTCTCGGTGCGCTGAATGACGATCTCAACACGCCGCAAGCGATTGCCGAATTGCATAGCGGTGGCGAAGAAGAGCTTGCCGGCGGATTGACGCTATTGGGCTTCTCGACAAATTCCGGAGCCATCGCCGTTAAGCCCAAGGTCGATGCGGCCGAGATCGCGCGCTTTATCGAAGCTCGTCTCGCGGCGCGCAAGGCGAAAGACTTCAAGGAATCGGATCGCATTCGCGATGAGCTTCTGGCGAAGGGCATCGTGCTCAAGGACAACAAGGACGGCACCACCAGTTGGGAAGTGAAACGATAAGTGGTCCTTCGCCGCGCGCATGGCCGCAATGCGCGTGATCCGGAATGACATCGCGAATCCCTCCTCTAAGTTCCCAATGTGAGCGCTGAAATCGACATCGAAAACGACATCGCGGCCGCCGCCGATATCGGCGCGCCGGTGGATGTTGCCGCGCAGGAAGCGCCCGGCGTTGTCGCGGCGGCAAGGGGCGACGACATGACCGGCATCGGGCTTGCCGCGTTCTCCTACGTCTTCTGGGGCTTCACGCCGCTCTATTGGCGGCTGCTCGATGCCGTGCCGCCATTCGAGCTCACCACGCATCGCGTCTTCTGGTGCGCGCTGTTCGCCGCAATCGTGGCGTTGCTGCGCAAGCGCCAAAGCGCGCTTGGCGCGATCCTGAAGAACCGCAAGCTGATGGCAATGCTGGCGCTGACCAGCGTGCTCATCACCTGCAACTGGACGCTCTATATCTACTGTGTGGCGAGCAATCAGCTGGTGGAGGCAAGTCTCGGCTATTACATCACGCCACTCATCTCGATCGCGCTGGGCATTCTGTTTTTCGGCGAGCGAATGACCAAGCTGCGCATCGGTGCGGTGGCGCTCGCTGCTTTCGCGGTAGGGGTGAAGGCGGTTTCGCTCGGCCATGCGCCATGGATTTCGCTCGGCCTTGGAACATCGTTCGGGCTTTACGGCTATTTCCGCAAGCTCACGCCCGTGGATTCCATGGACGGGTTGACAGTCGAGACATGGATTCTCTTTCCCTTCACCTTGGGATTGATCCTGTGGTGGGGTTGGAGCGCCGTGGGCGCGTTCCCCTCGGCCGATCTGCCGCGCGATGGACTCCTCATCTTCGGCGGACCGCTCACCGCCATTCCGCTGGCAATGTTCGCCGCCGGCGCGCGGCGCATCCGGCTTTCGACGCTTGGCTTCCTGCAATATCTCACGCCGTCGATCACGCTGATGCTGGCGATCTTCGGGTTCGGCGAGAGTTTCACGCGCATCGACGCCATCGCGTTCGGCCTGGTCTGGATCGCGCTGTCGATCGTGGCGCTCGAAGGCCCGCTTATGCGGCTCAGAATGCGGCGCGCGCCAAAGCTTGGGTGACGAATTCCATCGCCTGTTTCGGCGTATCGGCGAATTTATAGAGCTCATGCGCTTCCGGCGTGGCGAAGCCCTGCGCGATCACATGATCCAGAAGCCTGCGCAGCGGGTCGTAGAAGCCTGCGATATTCACCGCAACGATGGGCTTGGTGTGCACATGAAGCTGCGCGCTGGTCACCACTTCAAAGAATTCATCCAGTGTGCCCAGGCCGCCAGGCAGCAGGATGAACGCGTCCGACATCGCGATCATGCGATCTTTGCGCTGGAACAGATCGGGCAGGATGATGAGTTCCTGCGCCGATTTCAGCGGCGGCTCCAGATGGCGCAGGAAGGATGGCAAAATGCCGATTACCGGTGCGCCGCCATCGCGCGCCGCACGCGCAGTTTCTCCCATTAGTCCGATATTGCCGGCGCCGAACACAAGACCGAAGCCCTGTTCCGCGATCAGCCCGCCCAATTCGCGCGCCGCCTGTGCATAGCGCAGATCGGAACCGGGCGAGGAACCGCAAAACACGCACACGCTGTGGCGCCTATTGTCCGTAGAAGAAAGGGGGCTATGCATGGTGGGAGTATTGTCTATTTGTAGGGCCTTGGCCTTGCACATCGCGGCGTGGCCTTCATATTCATAACAGGTTCCAACCGCGCAGAGGTTAATTTGGTTCGTCCGCTGCTTATTCTTGCCGCCGTCGCCGCGCTTGCACTGATCGCCGGATTTCTGGCGTTCGGCGGCGGCAATATGGGAAACTGAGGCGTGGCACGAATCCTCACCGAAGAAGGCGACGGCGCGCCGTCCTTCCGCCCGCTCTGGACGGTCATGCCCTATCTGTGGCCCAAAGGTCGGCCGGATCTGCGGGCGCGCGTCGTTTTGTCCGTCGTCTTCCTGCTGCTGGCGACGGCGGTCACCAGCTATTCGCCGCTGCTCTACGGCATTGCGACGGACGCGCTCACTTCGAGCAAGATGATGCACGGAAAAACGGTAATCGTGCCGATCCTGCTCGGCTATGCGCTGTCGATGATCGCGGCCTATATCGTGTCGCGCATCTTCATGCAGGCGCTGGCGCAGCTTCGCGACGGCGTATTCGCCAAGGTGCAATATCACGCCATGCGCGAAGTCGGCGTCTCGACCTTCGCGCATGTTCATACGCTGTCCCTGCGCTTTCACCTCGAGCGCAAGACGGGCGGCCTCAGCCGCGTCATCGAGCGCGGCACCAAGGGCATCGACACGCTGCTTTCGTTCGCGCTGTTCAGCATCTTTCCGACCATTCTGCTTCTGGTGTTCTACACCGCGATCCTGTTGGAGAAGCTCGATCTGTGGATCGCGCTGGCAACCTTCGCGATGGTGGTCGCCTATGTCTGGTTCACCTTCGCGATCACGCGCTGGCGCATCCAGTTCCGCCGCGAGATGAACCAGAGCGACACCGACGCCAACACCAAGGCGGTGGACAGCCTGCTCAATTACGAGACGGTGAAATACTTCAACAACGAGGCGCATGAGACGCGGCGCTTCGACAAATCGATGGAGAAATATTCGCGCGCCTCGATCCAGGCGCAGATTTCGCTGTCGGTGCTCAACACCGGGCAGGCTTTTATCATGGCGGTCGGCCTTGGTGTGGTGATGTGGCTGACGGCCGTCGGCATATCGCGCGGCGCATTCACCGTGGGACTGTTCGTGGCGGCGAACGCCATCCTCATCCAGCTTTATCAACCGCTCAATCTGCTCGGCACCGTCTATCGCGAGATCACTCAGGCGATGGTCGATATGGATGCCATGTTCCGCCTCTTGCACCAGCCGCAGGAGGTGACGGACAAGCCGGGCGCCAAGCCGGTTGTCGTCACCGGCGGCGAGATCAAGTTCGACAATGTCGTGTTCTGCTACGATCCGGACCGCGTGGTGCTGAAAGGCGTCAGCTTCACGGTGCCCGCCGGCAAGACGATCGCGGTGGTGGGTCCGTCGGGCGCCGGCAAGTCCACCCTGTCGCGCATACTCTATCGTTTCTACGACATCCACTCCGGCAGCGTGACCATCGACGGGCAGGATATCCGCGATGTCACGCAAGCGTCCTTGCGCGAAAAGATCGGCATCGTTCCGCAGGACACCGTGCTGTTCAACGACACGATCCGCTACAACATTGCCTATGGCCGCATCGGCGCGAACGAGTCCGAGATCAAGGACGCCGCGCGCATGGCGCAGATCGACAAATTCATCCGCGAACTTCCTATGGGGTACGAATCCATGGTCGGGGAGCGCGGTCTGAAGCTTTCCGGCGGCGAAAAGCAACGTGTCGCCATCGCCCGCACGATTTTGAAGAATCCTCCCATTTTGTTGCTGGATGAGGCCACCTCCGCGCTGGATACCGGCACGGAGCGCGAAATCCAAAGTGCGCTCGCGGAAGTCTCGAGAAACCGCACCACGCTGGTGATCGCGCACCGGCTCTCCACCGTGGTGGACGCCGATGAAATCCTCGTTCTCGACCACGGCCAGATCGTCGAGCGCGGGCGGCACTCGCAGCTAGTGGCACTGGGCGGCCATTACGCCGCGATGTGGAACAAGCAGAAGGAAGCCGCCGCCGCGCGCGAAAGGCTCAAGCAAGTCGAGAACGATCCGGATGTGCAGCCGGGCATCGCCAAACCGGAAGCCGTAGCCGCCGCGGGCGAATAGCTACTCCGCCGCTTCTTCCATCGGCCGCGGTCCGCGCACCACATTGCTGCCCGTCACGACCTGAGGCTGTTGAAGTGCGCTGCGGCGGTGCGCGCGCCATGCCTTGACGCGATAGGGCATCGCCAGCATCGCGGGCACCAGGCCCAAGGTGATCATCTTGGAGAACGCCAGGCCGAACACGATGGCAGTCGAAAGCTGCACCCACATCAGGCCGTTGGGGCCGCCGATGGTGACCTGCCTCGTCCAGAAATCGATCTCCACCGCCAGCATCATCGGCAGCAAGCCGCCGATGGCGGTGATGGTGGTGAGGAACACGGGCCTCAGGCGCTGCGCGCTGGAACGGATCACCGCTTCGATTGGATCCATTCCGGCGTCGCGCAAGCGATGGAAAGTATCGATCAGCACGATGTTGTGATTCACCACGATACCCGCCAGCGCCAGCATTCCGGTGCCGGTCATGATCACGGAGAACGACTGGCCCATCACCACCATCCCCAAAAGCGCGCCGATCATCGCCAGGATGACGGCCAGCAGCACAAGGCCGGTGTGATAGAAGCTGTTGAACAGCGCCAGCAGCACGATGCCGATCAGGAACAGCGCCATCAGCGCCGCCACCTGCAGGAACGCCATGGATTCGTCCTGCTGCTCCTGTCCGCCCTTGAATGAGATGAACACATCGCTGGGGAAATGCTGCGTGGCGATCCAGGCCGCGAGCTTGTTCGTCTCGGCGCTTGGCAGGATTTTATCCGCCACGCAATTCTTCGTCACGCTGGCACCGCATTGCGCCTTCATGTTGGCGCGGACGTGATAGACGCGGTGGCCATCGACGCGCTCGATGGAATTCACCTGCTGCGCCGGTTTCAGCGTCACGAAATTGCTGACCGGCACCATGCCGCCGGGCGTCGCCACGCGCACATCGTCGAGCGCGTGGATTCCGCGCGCATGGGCCGGATAACGCACGCGGATATCGACTTGCTGGTCGGAATCGTCGGGGCGGTATTCGCCCACGAAGATGCCGTCGGTCACCAGCTGCACCGCCGTGCCGATGGATTGCGCGTTGGCGCCGAAACGGCTGGCCGCCTCGCGATCGATGTCGAGATCCCATTCGATGCCGGGGAGCGGCCGCGTGTCTTCCACGTCGCGCAGCTCTTTGACCCCATCCATATGCGCGCGGATGATGCCGGTGACGTTCGCCAGTGCCACATAATCGTCCGACGAGACGTCGATCATCACGTCCTTGCCAGTGGGCGGGCCTTGCTGAGGCACGCGAACTTCCACATGCACGCCGGGGATGTTCGCGGTGCGCTGGCGGATTTCCTCGAGGATCGCGTTGCCCGGACGACGCTCGCGATAATCCTTCAGCTCGATGGTGATGCTGCCGATATTGTCAACGGGCACGCCGCCCTGATTGTTGAGCGTCTCGCTCTGGCCGCCGGAGGTGGCGAAGATCGACTTGATGCCGTCCACGCCGGCCACGATCTTTTCGACGCCCATCACCAGATCGCGCTTGCCGGCCGCGGAGAGGTTGCCGCGCGCCGAGACGAGGATGTTCGCCATGCTCGGATCGGTATCGACGAAGAATTCGACGCCGCTGTTGAAGAAATAGAACAGCGTCAGCACCAGCACGACGATGCCGAGCGCGCCGGCAGCCACCCGGCCTGGATAGCGCGTCAGCCTTTCGGCCAGATGCGCATACCAGCCGGTGATGCCGGGAATCTCGCGCCAGTCTCCCGTTTCGGAGGCTTCGATGGCGCGTTCATGCGCTTCGTCGTAAGGCGGAGCCTTGCCGAAGACGCCGCCCAGCACGGGCAGGAAGATCAGCGCCACGATCATGGACGAGCCCAGCACGATGATGAGCGTGATGGGTAAGAAGCTCATGAATTTGCCGGAGACGCCCGGCCACAGCAGCATCGGCAGGAAGGCGCCGATCATGGTCAGCGTCGCGCTCACCACCGGCCAGAACATGCGCCGCGCGGCTTCCGCGAAGGCGACCTTGGGCGGATGACCCTCGGTCATCTTCCGGTCGGCATATTCGACCACGATAATCGCGCCGTCCACCAGGATGCCGACGGCGAGCAGCAGGCCGAACATGATCATTTCGTTCAGCGAGAAGCCGAAGCCGTTCAGGATCAGGAACGCCATCAGGAACGAGGTGGGAATCGCCGCGCCGACGAGGAAGCCGGCGCGCAATCCCAGCGCCGCCACCACGATGATCATCACCAGAATGACGGCCAGGACGATGGAGTCCGACAGCGACCCCAGCATGTCGTGAATGTCCTTGGAAACGTCGAACAGATAAGTGACGTGCACGCCGGCGGGCCATGCCGTGGCGGCCTTGTTCACCAGATCGCGCACGGTGAGATTGTTCTGGATGACGTTGGCGCCGATGCGCTTGGTGATGTCGAGCGCGATGGTCGGCTGGCCGTTCATCCGCGCATAGCTGGTGGGGTCGTAGAACGTGCGATGCACCTGCGCCACGTCGCTCAGCGTGATAGTGGCATCCTTGGTCGAGCGGATGGGCAGTGTGAGCACGTCCTGCGGATTTTCGATGACGCCCGGCACCTTCACCGCGAAACTGCCGTGGCCAGTGTCGATCAATCCCGCCGCGATCAGCCGGTTGTTGTTGCTGATCGCGCTGAACATCTCCTCCTGCGTGATGCCGTAAGTCTCCAGCTTGGCCGGATCGATGACGATCTCCAGCATCTCCTGGCGGTCGCCGTCGATGGTGGCGTCGAGCACGGTCGGGATCTGTTTGAGCTGGTCGCGCAAATTGCGCGCGAGTTTCAGCAGCGTGCGCTCCGGCACATCACCGGAGAGCGCCACCGTCATCACCGGGAACAGGCTGGTGTTGAATTCCTGCACGGTGGGTTGCTTGGAATCGGTGGGCAGTTCCGCACGCGCGGTTTCCACCTGCGCGCGGACATCCTCCAGCGCCTTTTCCTTGTCGAAATTCACGTCGAATTCGAGAATGACGACGGCCGCGCCTTCATAGGCGCGCGCTGTGATCGTCTTCAGGCCCTGAATGGAGCGCAGATAGGTCTCCATCGGCTTGACGAGCAGCCGCTCGCTGTCCTCCGGGCTGATGCCGGGATAGGCGATCTGCACGACAATCACCGGAATGGGGATATCCGGCTGCGCCTCCTTGGGGATCGCCGAATAGGCCATCGTGCCGGCGATGACGATGGCCACGAACAGCCCCATCACCACGCGGGTGTTGTTGACGGCCCAATCGACGATGGCCGTCATGACGCGCGCCCCAATTGCGGAACGGTGGCGACGTGCTCGCCGTCGCTGACGAATTCCTGGCCCACGGTGATGACGGTCACGCGATCGGGCAGGCCGGTGACCCACGTGCCGTCCGGTCCGTCGGCGATGATCTGCACCGGCACGAAACGCACGACGCCGTTGTCCACGGTGCGGACGCCGACCACGCCATTGTCATCCAGCACCATGATGCCCGAGGAGATTTTCACGGCCTTCACCTGGCGCACCGGAATATGGATGTCCGCGGTCACGCCGTCGCGCAGCTTGGCGTCGGGATTGGGCAATTCCACCTCGAGGCGGAAGGTGCGCGTGGTGTCGTCGGCTTTGTCGGCGACGAAGCGCACCTTGCCCTGAATGGTTTCGCCGGTGACGAGTGAGGCGCTGGCGGTGTCGCCAACCCTGATCTGGCCGACCTCGCGCTCCGATACGCTGCCGACCGCGAGGAACGGCTCGGGGGCGATGAGCAAGGCGCACTTGTCGCCGACGCGCATGTAATCGCCGACATCGACATAGCGGTCGTCGACGATGCCATCGAACGGCGCGCGCATATTGGTGTTGGCGAGCTGGATTTCCTGTGTGCGTTCGGCTGCGCGTGCCGCTTCCAGCTGAGCGCCGGACTGCGCCACCTGGATGGCCGAGCGGAAACCGTTCTTCTGCAGATCGAGATCGACGTCATGTTGCTTCGCAGTTTGCGCCACCATCGCGCGCGCCTGATCGAGCTTGGCCTCGCGGTCGTTGACCTTGATCTCGCAGAGCAGTGCGCCTTGCTTCACCCGCTCGCCCTTCTGGAAATGGATGGCGCTGACCACGCCCTCCACTTCGGCGCGCACATCGACGGAATGAAGTGCTTGCGTGCGTCCGCGCACCACGATCGTCGCGTCGCGCTGGTGCGCCACCAGGTTCAAGACCTGCACCCGTGGAATGGCGGAGGTTTTCGATTGCGTCGCGGCATCGGGCGCAGTGCTGCCGCGGGTAATCTGTCCGGTCCCGATATAGATCAGAACCAGCACGAGGAACGTGGTCGCGGCGCGATAGGCAGGCTTCATCCGGCGCCAGAATCCGGGTTGCACCCGGTCCCACCAGGCGGCGATGCGATCGATAAGGTTTGCAAAAAAGCTCACGCGCTACTCCGCCGCCTCGGGCTTGTGGTCCTTGATTTCGGCGCGGTGGTTGCGCACGAAGTTCAACATGGTTTCGAAAATGGCCTTGCCGAGACCCATGACAAAGCGCTCACCGTCGCTCTGCGGTTTGTCCTTGTTCTCTTCGATCTGCGCGAGCTTGGCTTCGCTCTGCGCGATGTAGCAATCGATCATCTCCACGACGCGCGGCTGCGGCATCAGATGCGCGAACATCATCGCGAACACGAAGGGAGAGCGGTGCTTGTCTTCCGGCAGCGGTTTCATCAGCGAGGCGAGGAAGGCACTGCGTCCCGCTTGCGTGATCGAATAGACTTTTCGGTCGGGGCGCTTGTCCTGTGCTTCTTCGCGCACCGAGACGAGACCTTCGACGGTCAGCCGGTTCAGGGCAGGGTATATGGAGCCGAAGCTTGCCTCGATGAAATGCTGGTAGCCGTCGTCGTCGAACAGCTTCTTGATCTCATAGCCCGTCGCCGGACCGCGGGTGAGAATACCGAGACAAATCGCACGCACGTCCATAGGGCGCCCCAAGCTGATCTATATTGGACCGATATAGATCGCTGCTATATATGTAGAAAAAGTGAAGCTTCAAGGTTTTACGGCGCGCGGCAGGTGCAATTCAGCCTTGCGTGCGGCGCTAGGGAAGCAACTAGCGGCGGCGGTCGAGGCGCAATCCCAGAGATGATGAGAATATACTCTTGCACCGTGACGGTGTCAAGCCGCTTTGAAGCCAAAAAAGCAGCCGTTTGGCCGGCTTTTTTGGCGAGAGAATATTCCCGGCAAGCCTCGCGCGCCTTCTGCGCAGGCTAAATCACTTCGAGGCGATCCACCTCCACGCCCTTCGTACCCTGGCGTGTGCTGTAGCGAATCCGCTGTTCGGGATTGAGCGCCTGAACACCCGAGCGCCGCAGGGCGCTGGCATGGATGTAGATATCGCCGCCGCCGGATTCCGGCATCACGAAGCCAAAGCCTTTCTGGTCGTTGAAGAACTTCACCTTGCCTTCGACCATCGGTCCGGAAGGACCGGCATCGTTGCTGCCGCCACCGAAACGGTCGCCGCCGCCAAAACGGTCTGCGCCGCCGAAGCGATCCCCACCGCCGAAGCGGTCGCCGCCAAAGCGATCACCCCGGCCACCGCCGCCGAAACGGTCGCCACCGCCGAAGCGGTCACCGCGACCGCCGCCACCGAAGTGATCGCCACCGCCACCACCGAAGCGATCGCCACCGCCGAAGCGATCTCCGCCACCGAAACGCTCGCGTCCGCCGCGCGGTCCACCGCGAGGCGCGGAAGGATCGGCAGTGGCTGTATCGACGCTATGCACCGCCACGACCTGAAGTCCGCGCGGCGAATCCTGGAGATCGCACACGACCGTCGATCCTTGCGGCACGTCGGCATGTCCGGCCACGGCAAGCGCGGATGCGTGACAGAACGCATCGCTGCCATTCTCCAGCGTGATGAAACCGTAGCCTTTGGTGGAGTTGAACCATTTGACGGTGCCTTTTGCCGACGCCATTGCAAGAGGACCGGATCCGCTGTTGTCGAAGTTCGCCATGATGAAGTGCCGAATGATGCCCGCCGGGTATGGCCCAAGGACGCGCCGGTCCACCCGGCAGCGGGCGGCACGCCTGGACCATTTTGCGCAAAAGCAGAAGGAATCCGCAAGCAGGCGAACCCGCACGCTCTTGCTCCCGGCGCTTGGCGGCTTGCCCGGTTTGGGTGCAGTGTTCGCGGTCATTTCCGCGGTCTGGAGCCATTTTTCATGAAGTACATCGCTCTGCGCGCCCTTTGCGCGTGTGCAATATTCGCGGGCGCCACTGCTTTTGCCGCCACAGTCGCCCCGCCGCCGGCCACGCCCACCGGCACGGCCTCCGACACATATTGGGGCGTGAAAGTCGCCGATCCCTATCGCTGGCTGGAGAACTGGGCCGATCCGAAAGTGCAGGCCTGGAGCGACGCGCAAAACACCCGCACGCGCGGTTACCTCGACGCGCTCTCAGACCGTGCCGTTGTGAAGCAACGGCTCAAGACGCTGATGACGGGAACATCGCCGTCATTCTCGCAACTCACCGCGCGCGGCAATGTGGTGTTCGCGCTCTACAACGATCCGAAGAAGCAGCAGCCCGCGCTCGTGACGTTGAACGCGAGCGCCGAACCCGCGAGCCGCAAATCCGTGCTCGATCCCAACGTACTCGATCCCAAGGGTCTGACGGAGATCGACTGGTTCGTGCCATCGGCGGACGGAACGAAAGTCGCCGTGTCGCTGTCGAAGAACGGCAGCGAGGACGGCACGCTGCACGTCTATGACGTGGCGAGCGGCAAGCAGATCGAGCCGCCGATCGCGCGCGTGCAATATCCCACCGCGGGCGGATCGCTCGCCTGGACGCAAGACGGCAAGGGCTTCTGGTACACGCGTTATCCCGGCGCCGACGCACCGCAGGCCGACCGGCACTTCAACATGCAGGTCTATTTCCACAAGCTTGGCAGCGAATCGGCGAAGGATCCGCTCGCGCTGGGCGCCAAGGACGGCCTTGAGCGCGTCTCCGAGATATTCCTCGACAATCGCTATGACAGCAAATCCGTCATGGCGATGGTGCAGCGGGGCGACGGCAACGTCTGGGCCTTTTATATCTTGCACGAAGGCGCGGCGCCGGTGCGCGTGGCGACGTATGGCGACGATCTGGTTTACGCGACTATCGGGCCGGATGGTGCGATCTATGCCATCTCCCGCAAGGATTCATCGAACGGCTTCGTGGTGAAACTGAAGCCGCCCTTTGCGAACGGCTCGCTGGCACACGCTCCGGCCATCGTGCCGCAAAGCGGCGAGGCTATCGTTTCGGGCGGCGTGAATGAGCACGGCATCGATTTGAACTTCAGCAAGACGCGCATGTTCGTGCGCGACATCGTGGGCGGGCCGAACCGCATCCGCATGTTCGACCTCGACGGCAAGCCGCAAGGCACGTTGCCGCTTCCGGACGTGGCGACCAACGCCGAGATCGAACCCCTGGTGGACGGCGACGTGCTCTACGATGTCTCCACCTATCTGCGCCCGCGCTATTACATGGCGTGGAGCGCGAAGACCGGCGAGGCGAGCGAGACCGCGCTGAAAGTCACCTCGCCCGTTACCTTCGACGACGCGCAAGTGGTGCGCGGCTTCGCCACCTCGAAGGACGGCACGCAGATTCCCGTCAATATCATCATGAAGAAGAGCGCCACGCTCGACGGTACCAACCCCACGCTTCTCTACGGCTATGGCGGTTTCGGCATCAGCCAGACGCCGCACTTCCTCGGCGCCTTCACTCGCACATGGCTCGATGCCGGCGGCACCTATGCCATCGCCAATATCCGCGGCGGCGCCGAATATGGCGAACGCTGGCACCAGCAGGGCATGCTCACCCACAAGCAGAACGTCTTCGACGATTTCGCGGCAGCGGGCGACTATCTCGTGGCCCAGCATTACACCTCGCACGATCGTCTCGCGCTGATGGGCGGCTCCAATGGCGGCTTGCTGATGGGCGCGGTGCTGACGCAGCATCCGCATCTGGCCCGCGCCGTCGTTTCGCTTGTCGGCATTTACGACATGATCCGGCTGGAGCTCGACCCCAACGGCGCCTTCAACACCAGCGAATACGGCTCGGTGAAGGACAAGGCGCAGTTCGCGGCGCTCTATGCCTATTCGCCCTATCATCATGTGACCGAAGGCACGGCCTATCCGGCGGTGCTGCTGCTGGCGGGCGCCACGGACGGGCGCGTCAACCCGATGAACTCGCGCAAATTCGCGGCCGCGCTGCAAGCGGCGACGTCCTCGAAGCGACCGATCCTGCTCTACACCAACAAGACGTCCGGCCACGGCATAGGCTCGTCGCTCGACGAGCGCATCGATCAATGGACCGACGAGCTGACTTTCCTGTTCGACCAGTTGGCCATGCCGGCCAAGTGACGCGGCGGGGTATTGCGGCAGCTTTCATCCGCCCATAGAAAACCGGCGGCTCGCAATTTCGCAACGTCGAAAGGAATTCATGACAGGCAATGGAAAAGTCGTCGTCATAACGGGCGCCGGCACGGGTATCGGGCGGGCGACGGCCGTCGCCTTTGCGCGTCGCAATGCAAGGCTGGTGTTGTGCGGACGGCGCAGGCCACCGCTCGAAGAGGCCGCGCGCGAATGTGAAGCCGCCGGCGGCACCGTTCTCGTTATCGAGACCGATGTTTCGGATCCGGTGGCCGTCAAGGCGCTTTTCGAAGCCACAAAAAAGCGTTTCGACCGGCTCGATGTGCTGTTCAACAATGCCGGCATCGGCGCGCGCCGCTCAGCGCTGGAAGACGTGCCTTTCAAAGATTGGTCTTCCGTCGTGGCGACGAACCTCACTGGCGCGTTCTTGTGCACGCAGGAAGCGATCAAGATGATGAAATCGCAAGATCCGCGCGGCGGCAGGATTATCAACAACGGCTCGGTTTCCGCGTTCGTGCCGCGGCCCTATTCCTCGCCCTACACGATCACAAAGCACGCGATGACGGGCCTCACCAAGGCCACCGCGCTGGAAGGCCGCAAATACGACATCGCCTGCGGCCAGGTCGATGTCGGCAATGCCCTGACCGATCTGTCCGCGCAAATTGCCGCCGGCGTCGTTCAGGCTAACGGGTCGGTGGCGGCGGAGCCCATGATGGATGTCCAGCATGTCGCGGACGCGGTCGTGTCGATGGCCGAACTGCCGCTGGACACCAACATCCTGTCGATGACGCTCATGGCAACCAACATGCCGTATGTCGGCCGCGGGTGAAGCGGCGCTTGTGACGTCTCTTTGCGCATGGATGGCGGCTTTTTTGCGCACCCGCTGTCGTGAAATGTCTGTCGATGTAACCGGGCGCCAAACATGGGATGAATGCGCGGGCTCTCGCGATTGCGGCCGGACGATGCGAGGCGCTATATAAACGATGTTAACATAGGTCGTGACCCTCCCGCCAGATCGAGGAACCAGTCCATGCACTACAAGCGCATGCCGATCGAAGTGGAGTCGCCGGAAGAGTACGGTTACGCCCTCATCCGCAACAATCTCTCCGAAAGTTCGGTGACCGATCGGACCTTGTCCGGGCTCGGCTTCGCGATTCCCGATCTGGCGCTGCTTTACGCCGAGCATCGGGGCAATGCGGAACTGCGCGCCGCGATTGTGGCGGACGAGCCGAGCCTCGCCGCCGATGACGTGCTCCTCACCATGGGCGCGGCCGGCGCGCTGTTCATCGTCTCCACCTCGCTGCTGGGACCTGGCGACAATCTCGTGGTGGTTCGCCCGAATTATGCCACCAATCTGGAAACGCCGCGCGCCATCGGCTGCTCCATCGCCTTCGTCGATCTCAAATTCGAGAACGGCTTCCGGATCGATTTCGACGAACTGGCCGCTGCGATTACGCCGCGAACCAAGCTCATCAGCGTAACCTGTCCGCACAATCCCACCGGCACGATGTTCAGTCTGGCCGATCTCGACCGGCTGGTTGCGCTGGCGCGGGCGCAGGGCTGTTATCTGCTGGTCGACGAAACCTATCGCGATCTCACTTTCGGCGAAAAACTTCCACTCGCGGCTACCCGCGATCCTTGCGCGATTTCGGTTTCCTCGCTCTCCAAAGCCTATGGCGTGCCCGGAATTCGCGTGGGCTGGCTCATCGCGCGCGATCCGCGGCTGAAAGAAATATTTCTCGCCGCGAAGGAGCAGATCAGCATCTGCGGCAGCGTCATCGACGAATGGATCGCGCTTCAGATCCTGCACCGTCGCCGGGCGATGCTGGCGCAGACCATGACGGAAATGACCGGGCGCCGCGATCTTGTCGTGCAATGGCTGGCCGGCGAGGTGTTGCTCGAATACGTGCCGCCGGCGGGCGGCGTCGTTTGCTTTCCGCGGATGCGCGCGTCGCCCAAGGGCGGCACGGATGCTTTCTACAAGCGGTTGCTGGCCGAGCACGGGACCTATGTCGGTCCGGGGCACTGGTTCGAAAGGCCCGACACCTACTTCCGGTTGGGCTTCGGATGGCCTTCCTTCGCGCAGCTTGAGGCGGGACTTGTGGGAATATCGCGGGCGCTGCGCGGATAAACGCGCGGAGCCCATTGCGAATGTAAACGATGTTCATATAGGCTTGCGCTGCGCAACCAAGAACCAATGCGATGATCGCCGGAACCGTCCATCTCGCCGATTACCGGCCGCCCGAATTCCTGATCGACAGCGTCGATCTTGCATTCGACCTCGACGCCGCCCGCACCACGGTGCGCAACAAAATGCATGTGCGGCGCGCGCCCGGTACGCCGCGCGATGCCGCCCTCAGGCTCGATGGCGTGCGGATGGAGTTGCTGGGTGTGGCGCTGGACGGCGAAGCGCTGGGCGCCAACCGCTATCTGCTGGACAAGGACGGCCTGACGCTGTGCGACGTGCCGGACGCGTTCGATCTTGAGATCGAGACCGCGATCCACCCGGCGCAGAACACGACGCGGCTCGGCCTTTTCGAACTCGGCGGCAAGCTGGCAACGCAAGCCGAAGCCGAAGGCTTTCGCAGCATCACCTATTTTCCGGACCGGCCCGACGTTCTGGCCAGATATCGTGTGCGTCTGGAAGCGGACAAGGGGAAATATCCGGTGCTGCTTTCCAACGGCAATCCCGTTGCGAAGGGCGAGAGCGAAAACGGGCGGCATTGGGCGGTATGGGACGATCCGCATCCCAAGCCCTCCTATATTTTCGCCGTGATGGCAGGCGATTTCGGCGTGCTGCGCGACAGCTTCGTCACGCGCGGCGGCCGCAAGGTCGATCTGGGCATCTACGCCGACCGCGATCTCATCGCGCAGTGCCGTTTCGCGATGGATGTGGTGAAGCGCTCGCTGAAATGGGATGAGGATACTTACGGCCTGCAATACGATCTGGACGTCTTCAACATCGTGGCGCTTAGCGGCTGGGCGGGCGCGATGGAGAACAAAGGTCTCAACCTGTTCGAGGCCAACGGCATCGTCACCGATCCGGAAATCACCACGGACAACGACTATGTCATCATCGAGCGCATCGTCGGCCATGAGCAGTTCCATAACTGGACGGGCAATCGCGTCACCTGCCGCGACTGGTTCCAGCTTTGCCTGAAAGAAGGCCTCACGCGCTTCCGCGACCAGCACTTCATCGAGGACAAGATGGCCGACGGCGTCTGGCGCGTGGAGATCGTGCAGGCGCTGCGCCGCAATCAGTTCGCCGAAGACGATGGGCCTGCGGCGCATCCGATTCAGCCGCGCGCCTATGCCGAGATCGACAATTTCTACACCAACACCGTTTACGACAAAGGTGCCGAAGTCGTGCGCATGCTGCGCTCGCTGCTCGGCGCAAAAACCTTCCGCGAGGGGTTCGACCTCTATATCGCGCGCAATGACGGCAAAGCCGCGACCACCGAAGATTTCGTCAAGGCGATGGAAGACGCCTCGGGCCGCGATCTGGCGCAATTCCGCCACTGGTACACGCAAGCCGGACGTCCGCGTGTCCAGGCACACGGGCGCTACGACTCGGCGAACAAGCGATACGCCCTGACGCTGAAGCAGACCTGTGCGGCGACCGCGGATCAGGCGCAGAAGCTGCCGTTCCACGTTCCCGTCGCTGCCGGTCTTGTTGCGCCGCAGGGCAAGCTCATGCCGTTCACGCGCGATGGCCGTACTGCCGATACCACCGTGCTGGAACTCACGCGCCCCGAGGAGACATTCGTGTTCGAGGACGTGGATTGCGCGCCGGTGCCTTCGCTGCTGCGCGGATTCTCGGCACCGGTGACGGTCGATGCCGGCCTCGGCGACGAAGAGCTCGCGGTCCTGATGGCCGGCGACAACGATCCCTTCGTGCGCTGGGATTCGGCGCAGACATTGGGTATTCGGCTCATCCGTTCGCTGGCAGCGGATCGCGCGGCCGGCAAGCCGATGCAGGTGCCGCAAGCTTATCTCGATGCGATGGGGCGCGTGCTGGGCGACGACGCCGGCGACAAGCTGGCGCGCGCGCAGATTTTGACGGTGCCGGACGAACCCATGGTGAGCGAAGGGCTCGCGCGGATCGATCTGGATGGCCAGATCGCCGCCCGCAATTTCCTGCGACGCGCCATCGCCACGCGTTTCGCCGGCAAGCTGCGCGCGCTGTACGACAGCGCGGCGGAAACCGGACCCTATGTGGCCGACATCGCGGGAATTTCGCGCCGCCGCCTGAAGAATGTCGCGCTCGATCTGATGATGAGTCTGGGCGATACGGAAAGCGCGCAGCTCGCGCTGAGCCAGCTCAAGACTTCCACGAACATGACCGACATGTACGAGGCGCTGCTGACGCTGACGCATGTGGACCGCCCCGAGCGCGAGGACGCCATCGGCTGGTTCTTCGCGCGCTGGAAGCACCGTTCGACCGTGGTGGACAAATGGTTCGGCGCGCAGGCGCTGTCGCGCTGCAACGGCGCGGTGGACAAGATCATCGCGCTGGAAGCGCATCCGGCGTTCGATCTCGCCAACATGGCGCGGGGGCTTTTGTTCTACGGCGGTTTCTTCCGTCAGAACCGCGTGGCGTTTCACGATCCCAGCGGCAAGGGCTATGAATTCCTCGCCGACAGACTGCTCATGATCGACAAGCTCGGCCGCGCCGGCAGCACCTATATCATGCCGCAAATCAATCAATGGCGGCGCTACGATTCCGCGCGCCAGGCGCAGATGAAAAAAGCCTTGGAGCGCGTGGCGCAAACGCCGGGCATCTCCAAGGGTCTCAACGAAAACGTCACCAAGGCATTGCAATAGGAGTGGAACATGCGATCGCTCGTCGAAATCTCGGATAAAGTGCGCAAGGGCGACATGAAGGCGCGCGATGCGGTGCGCGAAGCATTCGCCGCGATCGAGGCGCGCAACCCGGCGCTCAATGCCTTCATCGCGCTCGATCGCGAGAATGCCGACCGCATGGCGGATGAGACCGACGCCAAGGTCGCGCGCGGCGAGGATCCCGGCAGGCTCGCCGGCGTGCCGTTCGGCGTGAAGGATCTGGAGGATTGCGCCGGCTTTCGCACCACGCAGGGCTGCGATTTCCTCAAGGACTCGCCGATCAAGACACAGAGTTCACCGCACGTCGCGCGACTGCGCGCCGCCGGCGCCATCCCGATCGGCAAGACGGCGACGGCGGAATTTGGAATGGATTCGGCGACCTTCACCAAGGCCTGGGGCGTGACGCGCAATCCGTGGAATCCCGACAAGACGCCCGGCGGTTCGAGCGGCGGCTCGGCTTCGGCGGTGGCTTCGGGCATGGTGTCGTTCGCGACCTCCACGGACGGGGGCGGCTCCATCCGCCAGCCCGCCGCCTACACGAATCTGATCGGCCTCAAGGCCAGCCACGGCCGCATCGCCAAGCGAGACGGCTTCGCCAACTGGTCGGTGCACGGAACCGTCACCCGGTCGGTCGCCGATCACGCGCGCTATCTCGATGCCGCGGCGGGGCCGGACGACCGCGACCGTCAATCGTTGCCGCAGGTGCCTTATCTTTACGAGGACGTGATCGAGACCTTGGATGTTTCGGGGCTTCGCGCAGTGTTCACGCCGGATTGCGGCTATGCCGTGGTCGAACCCGAAGTGATCGAACTGGCCCGCCGCGCGGCGTCGAGACTGATCGCCGCCGCCAAGCTGGTGGAGAACAACGAGCCCTTCCATCCTCTCAACATCTACTCCGATTGGGGCGCGCTCAATCTTGTCCATCTCGAAGAGGACTTCACACGCGACGGCTTCCTGCCTGACGGGTTCGACCGGCTTTCCGAGAACACCAAGCGCCTGGTCGTGAAGATCCGCGAGCGCAAAGCTTCGATCGACGTGAAGAAATCCTGGGCGCAGATCACCAAGCTGAACTACCAGGTTGCGGAGTTCTTCAAGGACAACGATCTGCTGATGTCGCCGGCGACGGCCTGCAAGCCCTACGCGGCGGACAGCACGACGCCGCAAGTGATCGACGGGCGCGATGCCAGCGAAACCGGCGCCGAACCCTTCGGCATGCTGGCCAATGCGTGCTGGAATCCCTCGATCTCCATCCCCGCCGGCTTGACCTCGGATGGGCTTCCTGTCGGCTTGCAGATCACGGCGCGCCGCCACCGCGACGATATCCTGCTCCGCCTGGCGCGCATCTACGAGCGGGCTTTTCCGTGGACCTATCCGTGGGACTGAGATGCCGGTGAATAGCGCGCTCGTCGGCGAAATGTTGCCGGCGCTCCCCATCGCGGTAACGCCGCGCATGGCGCTGGCGTATGCGGCAGGCATCGGCGCGCTCGACGCGCTGGACGATTCGCGCGCGGATTTCGCGGCGCTGCCATTCTTTTGCGTGTCGCTCGAATGGCAATTGGTGATCGCCGCGCGCAATCGGATGCTGGGGGTTTCGCCGGACGAAGCGATCCGCGCCGTGCATGTGGGGCAGCAGACGCGCTTTCTGGCGCCGCTGCGTCCGGGGCGGAGCGTGCATGTGTCCGGACGCATCCTCGAAGTTCGGCGCACGCGCGCCGGTGCGCTGACGGTCAGCGAATTGAACGTGGCCGGCGAAGACGGCGAGGAGATTTCCTCCACCCGAAGCACCGGTCTTTATCGCGGCGTCGAAGTGGAGGGCGAGGATCGTGCGCTTGCCGGCACACCCATGACGCCTTTGTCCGCGACGCTTTCGGATGTGCGCGACACGACGATCGCACTGGATCGCGGTTTCGCGCATCGCTACAGCGAAGCGGCCAATATCTGGAATCCGATCCACACCGAGCGCCGCGTTGCGCTGGCCGCGGGATTGCCGGACATCATCGTCCACGGCACCGCGTTGTGGGCTATTGCGGGCAGGGTTCTGGTCGAGCGTTTCGCGCCTGGTGCGCCGGAAAGACTGGCGTCGCTGTCGGGGCGGTTCGCCGCGATGGTCCCTGCCGGAACGCCCATCGTCGTGCGTCATGGCATTGGCGCGGCGCCGGGCGAGGTCGCGTTCACGGTGCTGAACGCGCAAGGCGAGCAAGCCATCGCCGATGGCAGTGCTGTCTTCAGCTGATCGTCGCGAACACGCGGTCGATGCGCTTGAGGCCTTCTTCGAGTTCATGGGCATGACCGCCGGTGCCGATGCGCAGATGGCCATCCATGCCGAACCAATCCCCGGCCACCACGAAGGTGCTTTGTCTTTCGCGGATCGTCGTGCTGAGCGCGGACGATCCGATCTTGAAGTCGTAGCGCACGAACACCATGCCGCCGGCCGCCGGGCGGTCGTAGCCGAGCCTCCCGTTCCAGCGCGAAATCCAGCCGTCGATGATTTCGAGATTCTTGCCCAGGATGGCGCGGCTGCGCGTTAGGATTTCGGCGCGGCGTGCCGGCGTCAGAAGAATCGCGGCGAGAAACTGGTTGATCGGCCCCGTGCCGATCGTGGTGTAGTCCTGACGCCGCATGCATTCGTAGATAAAGTCCTGTGGCGCCACGATCCAGCCGATGCGCAGACCCGCATGGGCGAGCGATTTGGAGGTGCTCGCCGTGACGATGGTCTTTTCGTAGCGCCCCCAGAAGGTCGCCGTTTCGGGCCGCCCGTCGAGTTCGGCGCCGCGATAGATTTCGTCGCACAGCAGCCACGCATCCTCGTGGCGCGCGGTGGCCACGATGAAATCCATGTCGTCGTCGGATAGCACCGCGCCGCTGGGATTGTTGGGATTGCACAGCGCGATCAGCGCAGCGCCTTTGGCCGCGGCGAGGAATGCATCGCGGTCAAGCCGCCAGCCGTTCCGCGGATCGAGCGGAAAGGTGCGGACATCCGCGCCGAGATTGCGGCCGATGCCCTGCAATTGCATGAAATTCGGAACCATGAAGGCCAGCCGCTTGCCTGGCCCCAGAAGCGTCCATGCCGCGATGAAATTGGCTTCGGCCGCGCCCGTCGTCGCCAGCACATTTTCGGGCGCGGCACCGGGGTACCAGCTCGCGATGGCCTGGCGCAGCGCCGGCGTGCCTTCGGTGTGGTTGTAGCCGAGGCGAAGTTTTTGAAGCTGCGCCATCTCATCGGCTGTGAGCAGTGTCTCCAGCGTCAACGGCTCGACGCCGCTTTCGGTGAGATTGATCTCGACCTCATTCTCGTACAGCGACTGATTGCGTTCGATCAGAAAAGTGTCGATCTCGCTCATGCGGAGTGCTTTCCAAGCGCGGCCAGAACGGCCTTGGCGATTTCAATGTCCTGCACCGCGACGCCGGTGAGATCGGCAACGGTGATCTGTTCCTCGCCGCTTCGCCCAAGCGCCGCGCCGGAGACGATCGCGCCCAATTCCACGGCGCTGGCATCAAGCGCGGGATGCATGGCAAGCGCGTGATGAAGCTCACCGCGTTCGCGGGCTTGCGAAAGGCTGTCCACCGCGAGGACATCGGCCTTCGCCAAGATGGCGGACGCGAGTTCCTGTTTGTGTGGGGTATCGGCGCCGACGGCGGTGATATGAGTGCCGCGGCGGATGTCGCGGGCTTGCAGCAACGGCTCTTTCGAGGCGGTTGCCGTGACAATCAGATTGGCCGACCGGGCGACGCGGGCCGGCGTATCGGCCACCGACACGGAGAAGCCATCGCGTTCCAGATGCCCCGCGCATTGTGCGACGCCTTCCTTGCGGCGGCCCCAAAGCACAACAGAGCGGCAAGGGGTGACGTTCTTCAGCAGTTCGGCCTGAAGCCGCGCCTGCGTTCCGCTGCCGATGAGGCCGATGCATTCGATTGTCTTGGGCGCCAGATATTTCGCGGCCATGGCGCCTGCCGCTGCGGTGCGGTAGTCCGTGAGCAGCCCTTCGTCGAGCAGGATTGCTCTGGTCAAGCCGTTGCGCGCATCGAATACGACGACCGCACCCGAGCTTGTGGGAAGTCCCGCGGCAGCATTGCAATAGAAGCCGGTGGCGATCTTCACGACGAATACATTGTCGCCTTTGATATAGCCCGATTTGATGTGGGCTTCGCCGTCGCAGTCCGGGAAGAGTATTTCTCCCACCGGAGGCACTTGCGCCCGGCCTGAGGAGTAGGCCGCGAAGGCGCGCGCCATCGCTGCGATCGCGTCCACGCCTGCCAGCAGCGATTCGATTTGTGTGCGCGTTGCGACGATGGGTGGTTTCGAAGTCACAGTCTGTGCGAATCTCCTGAAGGTGTCGCCGGCCTGCGCAGTCGCGGAGGCGATTGCGGCTTGCGAACAGCCTGGTTCGCCGAAACATTAAGCGGGACGGGGCGCCCTGCCAATATGAACAGTGTTGACATTGAAAAAAAACCCTATGTAAACTCTGTGTATATTGAAGCTGGCGTCGTCCGGTGAAAGGGCCACTGGGGCGCGGCAAGAGACAGGGGCATTCGATGCATCTCGCAAGACCGTTCAAGTTGTTGCTGATGGTGGGCGCGGCGATTCCGGCGCTGATGTGCGTGACCGCGGCTTATGCCGATGGCGACGTCGAAGAAGTCACCGTGACGGCCGAGCGCCGCACGGAAACCTTGTTCCAGGTGCCGGCCACGGTGACGGCCATCTCCGGCCAGGATCTGCAGAACCTCGGCATCACGGACATGAAGTCCATCATCGCGATGGTGCCCAATGCGGTGCTGCCGGACGATTCGGAAAACTTCGAGACCTACATCAACATTCGCGGCGTCCATCAAGCCGATATCAACGCCGAACCGAATTTCGGGCTTTACCGCAACGGCATATTCAATGGCGGCCAACGCGGCAATCTCGGATCGCAAGTCGATCTGTCGCGCGTCGAAGTCCTGAGCGGGCCGCAATCGGGTCTCTACGGCCGCGATGCCGTCGGCGGCGTGGTCAATGTCGTCTATGCGATGCCGATTCTCGGAGACAACAGCGGCTACGCGATGGCCAGCTATGGCCGCTACGAGAACATGCAGCTTGAGGGCGCGATCAACATTCCCCTCACTGACACCTTTGCCCTGCGCGCCACCGGCTGGTGGCACAATCAGAACGAAGGCCAGCTCTACGATCCCACGCTTAGTCTCTACATCGACAAATACCGCGACGAGGGCGCCCGTCTCAGCGCGCTGTGGCAGATCAACAGCAGGCTGACCACGCTCTGGACGGGCGAGCTCGAAGACAAGACCGGCCCGTCGATCACCGCGTTCGCGCCCAACGGGATCGGCGCCGTGTTCGGGGTCGGGTGCTGCGGTCTTCCCGTGGAGCCGCCGGAAACGACCCACAGCATTTATCAGGACACGCCGGACCGCCAGCATTGGCAGCAGTTCTACCTCTCGCAGGACACGACCTACGACACCCATAGCTGGGCCGGCACTGTCGAATTGCAGGGCGCCTATCGCAATTATCATCTGTTCTCCCAGGAGGATCAGGATCACGCGGCCATCTCACCGGATTCCGCGCCTGGCGTATTCCAGCAGATCCAGGTCCGGCAGGAGAGTCTCAACAATTTCTATGGCCAATTGCTGTGGAAGTCGCCGGACGATCAGCGTCTCACCTGGATGGCGGGGGTGGACTATTTCGATGAGACCTTCGACTTCTCGCGCATTTTCAAAGGCACCGTCGACACCAATCTGCTCAACGCGGCAGCGCCGGCGGCATTCGGCCTTCCGCCGGGATCGACGTATGCCAATTTGATGTGCGCATTCCTTATGGCGCCTTATAATGGCGGCTGCGGAGGCTTCTCGAGCGGCGGCAAGAGCGCGCCGGGCCTTCCGGGCGCGGGCGCCGGCATGTGGCCCTACAACTTCCCCAACATCGGCGATCAGAGCGGCGCCAATGCATTCGGCGCGCCGGGCAGCGATATCGACACCAAGTCGGTGTCCGCTTTCGTCACCGCGACCTATAATTTCGACAGCGCATGGAGCCTGACCGGCGATCTGCGTTGGGACCAGACCGAGAAAAGCCTGGTCTATATCCAGGGGCCGGTCCCGGGCTACGGCGCGACCGCCTTGGGCTCCTCTTATCTCGATCCGCTGTTCGCGCAGATCTTCGTGCCGTACACGGATCGCCAGACCGACGTGTTCGTGAATGTGGCGCCGAGCGTGACCCTCAAATACAAGCTCAGCGACACGGCAAATCTCTACGCCACCTGGGCAACCGGTTTCCGTGCCGGCGGGTTCAATCTGGGCACCTCAACGCCCGCGTTTCTTCCCTACAAGCCTGAGAAGGACGCGAACTACGAGATCGGCGCCAAGACGCTGTGGCTCGATGGGAGACTGGGCATCAACGCAGACGTCTTCGACATGATCCAGACCGATCTCGTCGAACCGGAAACCGATGCCAGCGAACCGGCGTTCCTCGATCTGTACTATCTCGCCAATGTCGGGAAGGCGCGCACCTACGGCGCCGAGCTGAGTGCGCTGTTGCAAGCGACGGACTGGCTGAACCTCGGAACGTCCGTGGGGTATCTGGACGACAAGCTCACGGGCGGCAGCACGCACGGCTCGTCGCTGGCTGGGCAGGAAGTCCCGCTCACCCGCCGCTGGACGGTCAACATGACGGCCGCGGTGGATGTGCCGCTCAGTGGGGACATACACTTCGTGGGCGACGCCAACTGGCGCCTCGAATACGGCGGCTGGCTGCCGGCCGCGACCTCCAATCTGGCGACGGTGCGCTATCAGGACGTCGATAATCTCGACCTCGACGCCGGCGTTTCCTTCGGCCAGACACGCATCTCGGCCTATCTGGACAACGCCTTCGACAACGTGATCCCGCAGTTCCAATACGCGGACGGCGTGGAGAATGTGAACCTGGGGCGCACCTATGGTATTCGCCTGCAGCACAATTTCTGAATAGAGGGGCGGCATTGCGCCCGCCCGGAGAAATCCGGGCGGGTGTTTGCTTTATGCCTAGAGCGCGATCCACCGAAGTGGATACCGGTTCGGCGCAAGATCGCGCGAATATTTAGTCAGCGAGCTGTTTGGCGACGCTGCCGTCGAGCAGCGTGTTCATGACCGCTTCCACAAACTGGTGGATCTCGGCGCGGCTTCCGGTCGCGAACTGGAACTGGTCTTCCATGATATTGCGCGCCAAGCCGTAGATGATTGCGAACACCGCATAGGCCGCGCGGCCCTGGATGTGCGAGCGCCGCAGATCGGCCGGATCGAAAATGTCCTTGCCATACACCAGATGCATCAGCTGGCCGAACGAAGCGTTGGAGGCCTCGCGGAACCGCGCGTTGGCAATGGAGTTCGGCAGGTGACCGAACATGATCCGGAAGACCTGTTTGTTCGCCATCGCGAAATCGACGAACATGAAGCTCCGCTGCAGGATGGCTTCCCTGCGGCTTTTCCTCTCCGCAATGATGCGTTGGGCGTCGAGCCTGAACTTGTCGAAGTTTTCCGCCGCCAAGGTCAGCAGAAGATCGTCCAGGCTCGGGAAGTGGTTGTAGAAATTTGCCGGCGTGACGCCGACCTCCCGCGCCAGCCGGCGCACCGAAACGTCCTCGACGCGCTCTGTCTTGAGGATGCGCGCGGCGGCGGCGAGCAAATCCTGCGCGACGTTGCCCTTGTGATAGGCCCGCGGCTTGCGCGCCGGCTTTTTGCGCTGCCCGGCCACGGCGCGCGGCTTGACGGCTACGGTGCTGGATTTCATCGCTTTCGAATATCGCGCCGCGCGCATATTATCAAGCGCGCAACCTTTGCGAATCACGCTTCTGGCTCGACGTCCAGGAGGCGGCCATGCCGTTTCAGGATCGCCCGCACGTTGGCGATCGGCAGACCGGCGACCCGCCGATTGTCGCGTCCGACCATCGTCTTGTTGGCGAAGATCGAATTCATGATCGCTTCGTCCACCGCTTCGATCGTCGCTTCGTAGAAGGAACTCATGGCCTTTTCGCCGACATAGCGGGCCTCGACGATTCCCTCATGGCTGTCGACGGCGGGACGATTGGCCGTGGAAAAAGCAAGGATCAGGTCGCCGGATTCGTTCGAAGCGATGCCACCCGAGCGCGCGGTGCCGAACGATGCGCGGCGTGCGACGCGGCGCAACTGATGTGGCATCATGGGCGCATCGGTAGCCACGATGACAATGATGGAACCCTCTTCTTTGTCTGTTTCGAGAGGGCTCGACACGGGAATTTCCTGGCCGATTGGGATGCCTGCGATGTGAAGCAGATGGCGCTTGCCGTAATTGGCCTGCACGAAGGCGCCGACGCAATAGCGCGTGCCCGCATACTCCACGACGCGTGACGACGTGCCCGATCCGCCCTTGAACTCATAGCAGCGCATGCCCGTTCCGCCGCCGACGCTGCCTTCTTCGATCGGGCCGCCGCGTGCGTCCTCGAACGCCGCGATGACGTGCTCCGCCTTCACGTGATGCCCGTTCATGTCGCTCAGATTGCCGTCGGCGGTTTCAGCCGCAACCGGAAGCCAGAACGTCTGATCGTTCTTCGGGCTCTTTTCGAGTTGGGTGTAAAGCCATTGGGCAGTCACGTCGCGCGTCAGCCCGCAGGAATGGGTGTTGGTGATCGTGATCGGTCCGTCGAAACGGCCGCGCTCCTCGACGAAATGCATGCCGCTCATTTCGCCATTGCCGCTCAGGTTGAAGAAGCCCGCATAGCAGGCGGCGTTGGGATTGGCTTTGCCGTGTGGAAAGATGGCGGTCACGCCCGTGCGTACCGGCCCTTTGCCGACGACAAGCGGACCTTCGCCGGAGATCAGGGTGCAATAGCCCACTTCGATTCCGCCGACATCGGTGATGGCGTTGTTTTCGCCGGGAGTGCCTGTGAAGGGAACGCCGGCGCCGCGGGCGCGCAACTTGCCGCTCGGAGTCTTGCGATAAGCGGGCTTCATGACATGCCTCAATTCATCTCCCGCAGGCCTTGTACCGCCTTGTCGAGAACAAAATCGATATCCTCATCGGTGATGGCCGTGGAGAGCACGAAGAATCCCGGTGCGCCCATCAAGATGCCGTTGTTCAGCATGAAGCGGAAGAACTGTTCGGCGCGCGCGCCGGCCTGCGCGTTACCGCGCATCGAGCTCACCACGTCGCGATAAGTTTCGACCTGCGCGTCCATGTGGAAGAAGCTGACCATCGACGTCGCGCCGCCCACCGTACCGGGCGAACGCGTGATGGCGAGCGCTTCGCGCAAGCCCTTGCGCAACTTCTCGCCCAACATGGAGAGCCGGTCGAACGCGGCCTGGTCGAACATCTCCATGGCGACGAGTCCAGCGGCCATCGTCATCGGATTGGCGTTGAAGGTGCCGCCGTGATTCATCTTGGGGCGGCCGGCGCGCGGATCGAACACTGCGTCCATGATGTCGCGCGCGCCGCCGACGGCGCCCACCGGCAACCCGCCGCCGATGATCTTGCCCAGCGCCGTAAGGTCCGGATTGATGCCCAGCGCGCCTTGCGCGCCGTGAAACCCGAGGCGCAGGCTGTAAACTTCATCGAAGATCAGAAGCGCGCCGCAGGCTTTGGTTTCCTCGCGCAGCATCTGGACGAATTCCTTGGTCGCCGGCTTGTAGCCCAGATTCTTCACCAGCGGATCGAGGATGACGCCGGCAAGATCTCTCGCGTGCTTGCGAAGGATCTTCCGTGACGCCTCCACCTGATTCATCGGCAGCACCACCGTATCGGCGGCCGCGCCCGGCCCGATGCCGACGCCAGGCAGGCTGACGGGCTCGTCCGGATCGCCCCATTTGTCCGGCGTAGGCGCCATGCTGACGCCCACCGTTTCCGCGCTGCCGTGATAGGCGCCTTCGATGCGCGCGATCTTGGACTTTCCGGTAAAGGCGCGCGCCGCCTTCAGCGCGAGCAGCACGCCCTCTGTTCCCGAATTGCCGAAGCGGATCGATTCCACGCCCGGCAAGCGCGCGGTCACGATTTCCGCGAGCTGCACCTCTTCCTCTGTCGGCAGCGAGATCGATAGCAGCCGATGCGCCTGCTTGACGATCGCCTCGACGATGCGCGGATGATTGTGGCCGTGAATCAGCGAGGAATAATTGTTGATGAAATCGAGCCGGCTTTCGCCGTCCACGTCCCAGACGCGCGCGCCTTCGGCCCGGGCGGCATAGATGGGATAGGGCGGAAAATACACGGTGTGGCGCGAATTGCCGCCCGGCATCACCTTCACGGCGCGCTCGTAGAGCTTGGCGGATTTCGATTGTTTGTCGGGATACATGGTCATTTCCCTCGCGCGCTGCGGCCATCCAGGCCGGCGTTTCGATCAATATGAACAGTGTATATATTGCGCGGCCCGGGTCAAGGCCAGCCGGGGGCTTATGGCACCACGACGCCGAGCTGCGACTGGATTTCTGCGCGCCGCTCGATGCGCCGGCGGATGATGGAGTGGCGCGCTGCGTCAATCGGGAACCGCCAGGCGATGGCGGACGAGATGAAGTACATGATCGCCGGGAATATCAGATAGCAGATGATGAGGCCCAGATTCGCGCTGGCCGTGTTGGCGTGCCCGACGCGATAATGGAACAGGTCGAGCGTGGTGAAGGCGAGCCCGGCGCCCGCCGCCATCGTCGCCTTCACCAGCAGCGTGTTGAAGGCGAAAATGTTGCCGGCCTTGTTCACATTGGTCTTCATCAGGTCGTAATCGACGACATCGCCAAGCACCGCGCCGGGGCAGATATTGGCGGGCGAATTTAAAAAGGCGCTCAGCGAATTCAATACCAGAAGCATCGGGAGCCCCAAGCCCAGAACCGGGACCAGCAAAATCAGGGGCCGCGTGCTGACATCCAGCAACATGCTCACCGACCAGATACGATGCTTGCCATAGCGCGCGATCAGCTTCTGCCAGAGCGGAAGCGACAACGCGGAGACCGCGAAAAAGCAGATCATGAGAATGGGAAAGTCGGCCGCCATGCCCAGATAATCGGATAGAAAAATGATGATCACTGAAAGATACGCGCCTTGTCCCAGGCCCCACGCCGTGAGAAGCCCGTTGTAAGACCAAAACGGCTTGTTTTTGCGCAGCGAATGAAAAAGCTCACGCAGCGTCGCAAGTCTTTCGGTAACCTTGCGGCCGACAGGCACGAACGCAACCGCGAGAACGATCCCCGCGGGCATCAGCGCGGCGTAGAGAAATGCAATTCCCGAGAGCGAGGTGTCGGTGATGGCCGTCGTCCCGGTAAGACCCACCAGCGCCAGCGGCATGATCCAGAAGACCAGGCTACCCACGATATTGAAGCCCGCGACATAGGTGTTGATGCGCGCGCGCTGGAAATAGTCGCGCGTGATCTCCGCCATCCAGGTGTTGCGCGGGATCTCGAACAGCGTAAAGCCGAAATACAGAAGAAACGACCAGATGCCGTAATAAACGAAATCGGCGTCGTGCGGCGGGCGGAACAGGAAGAAGATCGAAATCGCGCAAACCAGCGCGCCAACCAGCACCCAGGGCTTGCGGCGTCCCAGCGGCGAGCGGGTGCGATCCGAAAGAAAGCCGATGGTCGGATCGAAAAAGGCGTCCAGCACGCGGCTGAGGGTGGTCACCGAAGCGATCTGCAGCAACGACACCGAGGTGTGTGCCGCATAATAGGCTGGAATGACGATGTTGAGCGGCAGCGCCACGAACGAATGCGGCAAGGACGGGAACGCGAACAGGATAAGCTGCAGCAATGTCGGCTTGGCGTCGGCCGAGTCCTTCTGCTGCGCCGCCATGCCCGTGCCTCCGACCCGCCTGCGCCAAAGTGTACAGTGTTTATATCGAAGCTCCAAGGACTTCCGATGCGCGCTATCCGGCTTCTTCTTTCAGCCGCCGGCGCAATTCCTTCTTGTCGATTTTTCCGAGCGTCACACGCGGGAATTCCTCCACCACGCGCACCTCGCGCGGCACTTTGAAGTCGGCGAGCTTTTCCTTGCACAGTGCCGTGACGCGGTCGGCCAGCGCAGCGTCCGGCTTCAGCGGCAGCACGAAAGCCACCGGCACTTCATCCAGCATCGGATGCGGCTTGCCGACGACGGCGACTTCCACGATGCCGCCGGCGCCCATCACCACACGCTCGATCTCCGATTCCGCGACGTTTTCCGCGCCGATGCGCAGCATGTCGCGCTCGCGTCCGTCGAAGCGGATATGGCCGTCCTCGAAAGCGGTCACGCGGTCGCCGGTGAGGAACCAGCCATCGGCGTCGAACGCGGCGTCGGTGGCTTCCGGATTGTTGAGATATTCCTGAAACAGTGAAAGGCCGGGAATCCCTTTGATCCACATCAATCCGCTCTCGCCGAACGCGACATCGCCGCCGTCTTCCCGGCGCACCTGGATTCCATATTCCGGCGCGGGCAGGCCCATCGCCATCTCGCGGCCGGGAAGCCCATGCATGGTGATGAGGGGCAACGCGATCGTCTCGGTCATGCCGAACCATCCGATGCAGGGTATGCCCAGCGTGTCCATCACCAGCTTCGGGTTGAGCGCGCCCAAGCCCCAGCGCGTGAGATGATGCTGCTTGGGCAGCGGCACGCCCATCAACGCCTTCAGCATGAAGGGAATCTGCACGCCGAACGTGCAGCGCTGCTCGACGACCACCGGCCAATAGCGACTGGCGGAAAAGCGCGGCTGGAAGACGAGCGTGGCGCCCGCCCAAAGCGTCGCCAGATGCGAATAGCAGAGCGCATTGGTGTGATAGAGCGGCAGGCAGGTGTGGCCGATGTCGTCGGGTCGCAGATCGCAATTGCCGGCGTTCAGGCGCGCCCCCCACAGCGCGTTGGCATGCGTCCACACCACGCCTTTGGGCCGCGACGTGGTGCCGGAGGTGTATTGCACGCTGTTGAACAACATGGGCTCCGGCGGGCGATGCGGCGCTTTCGCGCGCTCGCCCTCGGCGATGTCCTCGAAGGCAATGGCGGCGGCGCTGCGCGGAATCTCCGCATCCGTGCCGGTGTCGTGCGACGTCACCGCGACGAATTCCAGCTTCGGTGCCGCCTGCCGCACCAAGGCTTCATATCTGGGCTGCGTGACAGCGGCTTTGGCGCCGCAATGCTCCACGAAATAGGTCAATTCATCGAGCGATGAGCGCGTATTGGTGGTCACGACGGTCGAGCCGATCAGCGACGAGGCGTGCCAGGTCAGCAGAAACTCGATGCAATTGTCCATGTGCAGCAGCAGAAAATCGCCTTTGCGGATTCCGCGCGCGGAAAGTCCGGCGGCAAGTTTTTCCACCGCTTCGTAGAAGCGCGCATAGCTCCAGCGCTCCACCGGCTTGTCGAACGGCGCGAAGATCAGAAACGTGCGATCGGGTGTCGTCTCGGCGCGCGCTCTGAGAAGCCAGGGCACGTCATGGCCGGTGAATGGATGCAGCTTCTCGGGTTTTTGTGCGGTGCGCGGCGCCATCTCTTCCCCCTGCTTTCGGCAAAGCCTCCGCTTGACAGCCCGCGGCGTGCCGTAAGATGATATGAACACTGTTCATATTATATCGCGGAGCCGCGCGCAACGCGCGGGAAGGGGAAGAATCGCATGGCAGATGTCGCCATTGTTTCGACGGCGCGCACGCCTATCGGCAAAGCCTATCGCGGCGCCTTCAACAACACCGAGTCCCCGACGATGGGCAGCTTTGCGGTGCGCGAAGCCGTGCGGCGCGCGCGCATCGATCCGGGCGAAGTCGAGGAAGTCGTGATGGGCGCGGCGCTGCAGCAAGGCACGCAATGGTTCAATGTCGCGCGCCAGATCGCGCTGGCGAGCGGCCTGCCTGTCAGCGTTTCGGGCATGACTCTGGACCGGCAATGTTCATCGGGCCTGATGGCCATCGCCACGGGCGCCAAGCAGATCGCGATGGATGGCCAGGAGGTCGTGGTTGCCGGCGGGCTCGATTCCATCAGTCTCATCCAGAACGCCCACATGAACATGTATCGCGCCGTCGATCCGAATGTCGCGCAGGCTGCGCCGGGCTTGAAACTGAGCATGATCCAGACCGCCGAGGTCGTCGCCAAGCGCTACAATGTGAGCCGCGAGGCGCAGGACGAATATTCGCTACAAAGCCAGCAGCGCACCGGCGCGGCGCAGGCTTCCGGCAAGTTCGACGACGAAATCGTTCCTGTCAGCGTGACGTGGTCCAAGACCAACAAGGAAACGGGCCAGACGATCGAGGAGCGCATCACGATCGCCAAGGACGAGGGCAATCGTCCCGGTACCACGCTGGAGGGCCTCGCCGCATTGCCGCCGGTCAGTCCGGGCGGCACGATCACGGCCGGCAATGCCAGCCAGCAATCCGATGGCGCATCGGCCGTGGTGATGATGGACGCGAAGCGCGCGGAAAAGCGCGGGCTGCAGCCGCTCGGTTTCTATCGCGGCATGGCCGTGACGGGCTGCGAGCCGGACGAGATGGGCATCGGCCCGGTGTTCGCGGTGCCGCGCCTGCTCGCGCGCAACGGCCTGAAGATGGACGATATCGGCCTGTGGGAATTGAACGAGGCGTTCGCGGTCCAGGTGGTGTATTGCCGCGACCGGCTTGGCATCCCGAACGAACGGTTGAACGTGAACGGCGGCGCGATCTCGGTCGGCCATCCTTATGGGATGAGCGGCGCGCGTCTCGTCGGTCACGCGCTCATCGAGGGCAAACGCCGCGGCGCGCGCCATGTCGTCATTACGATGTGCGTGGGCGGCGGCATGGGCGCCGCCGGATTATTCGAAGTCGCGTAAGGAGAATGCAATGCCAGATCTGTCGCCGTCCGAGCGTCTCGCGCGCAACCTTCTGCCCATTGCGCGCATCGCGGGGCAGCATGTGCGCTGGAACATGGACGAGCGACTGGCGCATCACGCCTGTCCGGGTGTGAGCGTGGCAGTGATGCAGGGCGGCGAACTCGCGTGGTCCGCCGGCTACGGCCATATCGAAGCGGGAAAGCCCGAGACGGTGAAAGCCGACACGATGTTCTCCGGCGCCTCGATCAGCAAGCCGGCGGCAGCGGTGCTGGCGTTGCAGCTTGTCGAGCGCGGCGTGCTCAATCTCGACGTCGATGTGAACCGCTATCTCAAGTCGTGGCAGGTGCCGGATAACGAATTCACCCGCAAGCATCCGGTGACGCTTCGCTTGCTGCTCTGTCACAAGGCCGGCACCACGCTTCACGGCTTCGGCGCCTACAAGCCCGAGCCGCCTTATCCGACGGCGCTCGATATTCTGTCCAAGCGCGTGGTGTTCCGCGAGGATCGCATCACCGACGGCGTGACCGTTGACAAGGTGCCCGGCGGTACCACGCGTTATTCTGGCGGCGGGACAACCGTCGTCCAGCAGATGCTGGAGGACGTCACGGGCAAGCCGTTCCATCGGCTCGCGCGCGAAAACATCTTCGAGCCGCTCGGAATGACGCGCACGACATTCGAGGCGCCGCTGCCCGAGCGCTATCGCGGCAACACAGCCGTCGGACACGAAGACGGCGCCATTCTCCCTGAGAAATTCGTTTATGTGCCCGCCATCGCGGCGGGCGCCATCTACACCACGGCTGCCGACTATGCGCGCTTCATGCTCGGCTGCCGCGACGCCTGGCTCGGCAAGCCGAAAGCCATTCTCGGCCGCTCGGTGGCGCAGGAGATGATGACGCAGCAGGGCGACGGCGAGTTCGGCCTCGGTTGGGAATTGCTGGGCGAGGGCGCCAACCGGCGTTTCGGGCATGGCGGCTCCAACGCGGGCTATCAATGCGAATCCACCTGTTATCTCGAAAAGGGCGACGGCGCGGTGGTGATGACCAACGCGGATTCCGGTCTCGTCTTCTACTGGGAAATCTTCAACGGCGTCGCCGACATGTATGGCTGGCAAGACTTCATGCTGCCGGAAAAGCGGGTGCAGCCGATCCCGGAGAGCGATTTCCCGCGCTACGCCGGTGTGTACGACATCGTTTCCGGCGTCGATGCGCCCGAAATGCGGATTTGGGTGCTGGACGGCAAGCTCAAGAGCCAGGTTCCGGGCATGCGCGGCGGACCGCGCGATCTGCTGATGGACCAGAACGGCCGCTTTTTCAGCCAGACCGGTCCGTATGAAACGGCCGTGACCTACGATGATGCCGGCAACGCGTTCGAGATGGCTGTGCTGCGCGACGGCAAGACGGAGATCATGCGCGCACGACGCCGCAAATCGGCGTAGGCTCTCTGCTCTGAATTCTTGAAGGGTCCGTCATGCACTTCTCCCGCTTTCCGCGCGTTCATCTGGCTCATCTGCCCACGCCGCTCGAACCGATGGAGCGGTTGTCCAAGCATCTGGGCGGGGCGCGGCTGTGGATCAAGCGCGACGACTGCACCGGCCTTTCCACCGGGGGCAACAAGACGCGCAAGCTGGAATTCCTGATGGGCGAGGCGCTGGCCAAAGGCTGTGACACCGTCATCACGCAAGGCGCGACCCAATCCAACCATGCGCGGCAAACTGCGGCCGCTGCGGCGAAGCTGGGCCTTGCGTGTCATATTCTGCTGGAGGACCGCACGGGCAACAACTCGCCTGACTACACGATGAACGGCAATGTGCTGCTCGACCGCCTGCACGGCGCGACGATTTCCAAGCGCGCCAAGGACTCCGACATGAATGCCGAGATGGAAAATCTCGCTTCCGGTCTGCGCGATAAGGGAAACCGCCCCTATATCGTTCCCGGCGGCGGATCGAATCCGGTCGGCGCGCTGGGCTATGCGAATTGTGCGCTCGAAATGCTGCATCAGGCCAACGAGATGGATCTGAAGATCGGCCACATCGTGCAGGCCACAGGAAGTGCTGGCACGCAGGCGGGATTTGTCGCGGGGCTGGTAGCGCTCAACGCGAACATTCCGGTTCTGGGAATTTCCGTGCGCGCGCCGAAGGAAAAGCAGGAAGCCAATGTGTTCGATCTGGCGCAACGCACGGCGGAATATTTCGGCGCGCCCGGCGTGGTGAAACGCGAGCATATCGTGGCGAACAGCGATTATGTCGGCGCGGGTTACGGCATCCCGACCGAGGGCATGCGCGAGGCCGTGAAGCTGGCGGCGCGCTTCGAAGGCATCCTGCTCGATCCGGTCTATACCGGCAAAGGCTTCGACGGCCTCGTCGATCATGTGCGGCGCGGCTTCTTCCCGAAAGACAGCGACGTGGTTTTCCTGCACACCGGCGGCTCCGCTGGATTGTTCGGTTACGCCGACGCGCTCGATCTGCCCGGCTATGGTTGAGAAGGTCGTCGGCGTCATCGGCGGCATGGGGCCAGAGGCCACGGTCGATTTCCTGTCGCGGGTTCTGCGCGCCACGCCGGCAACGGACGATGCCGATCACATCCGCGTTCTGGTGGACAACAATCCGAAGATCCCGTCGCGGATCGCGGCGCTGATCGAGGGCGGCGGGGAAGACCCATTGCCCGCGCTGATCGCCATGGCGCGCGGATTGGAAAGCCAGGGCGCCGATTTTCTCGTCATG
>DASXFK010000101.1:0-21215 GCA_036489635.1 Rhizomicrobium sp.
GTGCTTGATGACGTAAGCCATGTGCTGGCTCTGCGCATTCAGCATGTGCGGGAAGTTGGCGGTGAAGCCGCTCTGCGCATTCGAGACGATGAACATGTTGGGGAAACCGCGGGCGAAGAAGCCGTGGAACGTGGCGACGCCGTCTTTCCATTTGTCGGTCAGAGATTGGCCGCCGCGTCCGTAGATTTCATATCCCGCGCGGCGCGAATAACCGGTGCCGACCTCGAAACCGGTGCCGTAGATCAAACAATCGAGCGGATACTCGACGCCGTTCGCAACCACGCCATGTTCGGTGATGCGGTCCACGCCTTTGCCTTGCGTGTCCACCAGCGTGACGTTCGGGCGGTTGAACGTGTCCAGATAGTCGTCATGAAAACATGGCCGTTTGCAGAACTGGCGGTAGTACGGCTTGAGCGCTTCGGCGACGTTCGGGTCTTTCACGATGGCTTCGGCGCGGGCGCGGATTTGCTCCATCTTGCGATAGTCCGCGAGTTCGAGAAGTTCACTGGGGTTGGTTGCGCCGGTTTTGGCGCTGCGATTGCGGGCGATGACGCCCAGATTGACGATGATGTCCGTCCAACCGTCGTTGACGAGGTCTTCCTTCTGCGGAATGCCGGAGAGCAGCTCGTTGAAATTGTCCATGCGCACCTGCTGCCAGCCCGGCTGCAAGCTTTTCACCCATTGCGGATCGGTTGGGCGATTGTTGCGCACGTCGATGGAGGAAGGCGTGCGCTGGAAAACATACAAATGCTTCGCGCTCGCGCCCAGATGCGGCACGCACTGAACGCTTGTCGCGCCCGTGCCAATGATGCCGACGACTTTGTCTTTCAGCTTGTCGAGACCGCCCGCAGACGTGCCGCCGGTGTAGTCATAATCCCAGCGCGAGGTGTGGAACGAATGACCCTTGTAGCTTTCCACGCCCGCGATGCCGGGCAGCTTGGGGCGGTGCAGCGGTCCGTTCGCCATGATGACGAAGCGCGCCCGCAGTGCATCGTCGCGATTGGTCTTCACGATCCAGCGTGACGCCGCATCGTCCCAGCGCATCTGCGTGACTTCGGTCTGGAAAATAGCAGCACGATCGAGATCGAAGCGCTCCGCGATTTTGCGGCAATAGGCGAGGATTTCCGGCGCGCGCGTATATTTCTCGACCGGCATGTAGCCGACTTCTTCGAGCAGCGGCAGATAGATGTAGCTTTCGATATCGCAGGCCGCGCCGGGATAGCGGTTCCAGTACCAGGTGCCGCCGAAATCGCCGCCTTTCTCCACGATGCGGATGTCGTCGATCCCGGCCTGCCGCAAACGCGCCGCCGCGAGCATCCCGCCAAATCCGCCGCCCACGATCAGCACTTCGGTTTCATCGTTCAGCGGTGCGCGCGTGATGGGCGCGACATACGGATCGTCCAGATAGTGCGCGAACTGGCCCTTGATCTCGACATACTGCCCGTTGCCTTCGGCGCGGATGCGTTTGTCGCGTTCGGCGCGGTATTTGGCTTTCAGCGCGGCGGGATCGAACCCCAGATCGTCGGTCTTGGTGGCAGCGTCGCTCATGACTCTCTCGAAATGACTTTTTGTCAGAATATCTCGGGGACCACAAACCGCAAGTCCGATGTTCTGGAGCACGATCCGATTCAATCGAATTGGATCATTCTCTAGCCGCGCACCACGGCCGTGCCGCTGACCCAGTCATGCACGCAGCGGCGGTCCTTGCGGAAGATCAGCGCCTGATCGATCACCGGGATCAGCGCGATGTAAGGCACCAGCACAATCAGGTAGAGCGTCGGAAAGAACAGCCCGCGCACGAACAGCCGCCAGAGCGCGGGCCGCGCGCCATCCTTCGCCGCCACGATCTCGATGCCGAGCAGCGCTTTGCCCACGGTCTGTCCGCGCTTCCACAACAGCCACAGGTTCAGCAGCACATAGCTGGCGAGCCCGAGCAGCACGATGCGCAAGCCCGGCATTCCGCTTGGCGCCCAATCCTGCGCGTGTTCCAGTACGCCTGACACCAGCATCAGCAGGATCGCGAGCGTCGGCACCAGCACCATGTCGATCAGCGTCGCCGCCAGGCGCCGGCCGCGTCCTGCAAGAGGGGGCATCGCACTCATTGTGCCTTCTCCAGCTCGAACACCAGGAAAGCGTTGCCACCTTTCTCGCCGAAGCTGTCATAGCCCGACGACACCATCAGCTGATCGCCGGCCAGCAGCGGCCCATGTGCATCGAACGCGCCGCCATGAGCGGGGACGCCATTGACGGTTTTGGGATAGTCACGCCAGCTATCGTAGCTCCACAGCAGCTTGCCGCTCTTTGCGTCGAGCGCCTCGAGTTTCCCGTCAAGGCCTCCGGCAAACACCATATCCGGCCCGGCGATGATCGCGGCTGATAGTCCTGGCGAGCAGACGCGATCCGCGCAGCGCGCTTTGCGCACATAAGCCCAGCGCGGCGTGCCCGTCGCGACGTCGTAGGCGTAGAGACCGGCATGGGCGGCACCCGCGCCCGTCAAACGGCCGGCATTCACATCGCTCACCGGCACGAAGAGCAGGCCGAGCGCCTCGTTGACTGCCATGCCCCAATGCACGCCGCCCAGCGCACCGCCGCGTCCCGCTACGCGCGTCCAGACAACGTGCCCGTCTTTGGGGTCGAGCGCATAGACCGTGCCGGATTTCTCGCCTGCGATCAGCAGGCTGCGGCCATCGCGCGTGTGCGCCAGAATGGGCGGCGCGCCGAAATCGAGATCCTGCCCCACCGGCTTGGGGCAGTTCGGATGTCCGAGCCCGAGATCGCAGGCCACGTTATAGGCGTCGTTGCGATGAAACTGGTGCACCCAGCGTATGCTGTCGTCCGAAGCGTTCACTGCGAAGATGGAATCGCTCGTCGCGGTGGTCGGACGACTGTAATTCTGTCCGGTGCCGAAATAGAGCGTGTCGGTCGTTGCATCGAATGTCGGCGCGCCCCAAACCGGCGCGCCCGAGGGCGCCTCTTCATCCACAAATATGAAATGATGGCCCACGACCTTCGGCTGCGCCGGGATCGAACGGCGATACCAAAGCGTGTGCCCATCGCGCGTGTCCAATGCCGCCATGCCGCCGCTGGTCGTGCAGCAGCCATAGAACGGATTGACCGCCAGTCCGACTTCGGAGGAGGAGAGCGGCACATACATCCGCCCGCCCTCGACCAGCGGCGTGCCCGATAGCATCGCCAAGGGATTGTCGCCCGGCGCGGCTCGGTTCCAGATCGGCCTGCCGTTGGCGGCGTCGAGCGCGAAGATGCGCGAAGGGGTGCGGTCTTCGAAGAACAGCGACGTCTTGGCGCCGCGGGTTTCGTGCAGGATCGCGGTGCCGATGGCGCCCTTGTGCGCGAACGTCCAGCGCGTGCAGCCATTGCGCCGGTCGAGCGCGACGACGCCGTGTCCTGCGTCGCCTATGAAGATCGTGTCTTGTGTCGCCAACGGATAGGAGCGCGGCATGTCGCTGCTGAAGCCGTAAACCCATTTCAGCTTCAGCCGGGAGATATTGGCGGCGGTGATCGTTGTCGCGGGCTGGAAGTGCGTGCTGCGCGCATCGATACCCCAGGCATCGCCGGAGAAGGTCGTGAGCGTGGGTGTGCTCGCACAATCTGCCGCCCTGGCCATGCCAAGACCGAGCATGAAGAACACAGCGGCGATCGCGAACACACTACGCATGGCAGCCCCGGAGCCTAAGTCTGTAAGATGGGGTCAATCGCCGGCTTTGCCAAGCGGTTCCGTTGTGCGATGCAGAAGGCTATTGAAAAGGCGGCTTTGGCCTTGGAAGGTGCGGCCATGTCCGATCTGAAATTCAATCCGGTCTTTGCCGGTCTGCCAACGACTATTTTCACCGTGATGAGCGCGCTTGCGGTGGAGCACAACGCCGTCAATCTCGGGCAAGGCTTTCCCGATGAGGACGGCCCACTTTCCATTCGCGAGATCGCGGCGAAGGTTCTGCGCGAAGGACCGAACCAATATCCGCCGACCCGCGGACGCATCGAATTGCGCCGCGCCGTCGCCGCTCATGCCAAACGCTTCTACGGACTCGATTTCAATCCCGACACCGACGTGGTGGTGACGAGCGGTGGCACCGAAGCGCTGACCGCCGCGATCATGGGTCTGGCGGGCGAGGGCGGTGAAGTCGTGCTGATCGAGCCCTCGTACGATTCTTATCGCCCAATCGCCGAAGCTGTCGGGGCGAAAATCAAGACGGTGAAGCTTGCGCCGCCCGATTGGCGCCTGAACGCGGATGCGCTCGCCGCCGCGATCACGCCGCAGACGCGCGTGGTTATGCTGAATTCGCCGCTCAACCCAATCGGCCGCGCCTTCACGCGCGAAGAACTGGAAGGCGTCGCGCGGGTCATCGCCAAATCCAACGCGGTGGTTGTTTGCGATGAGGTGTATGAGCATCTCATCTTCGACGGACGCGAGCATATTCCGCTGATCGCGCTGCCCGGCATGCGCGAGCGCTGCGTGCGTATCGGTTCGGCGGGCAAGATGTTCTCGCTGACCGGCTGGAAAGTGGGCTGGGTCGCGGGCGATGCGCGTGTCATCGATCCCATCGCCAAGGCGCACCAATTCATCACCTTTACCACGCCGCCCGCGTTGCAGCTCGGCATCGCCCACGCGCTGGAGCATGAGATCGACTTCACGCTCGCGCTCACCAAGCAACTGCAATCGCACCGCGATCTGCTGGTCGAGAACCTGCCTCGCTTCGGTTTCGAATTGCTCCCCTGCGAGGGCAGCTACTTCCTCACTGCCAGCATCGCCAAGCTCACCAACGAGCCGGATGTGACGTTCTGCGAACGGCTGGTGAAGGAAGCCGGCGTCGCGCTGATCCCGCTGTCGGTGTTCTTCTCCGGCGACAAGCCGGACAATCTCGTCCGTTTCGCCTTCTGCAAGAATCGCGCGACACTGGAAGAGGCGCTCATGCGGCTCGAACGCTATTTCGAGCCGCGTTGATCTTCAGAGTGTCGACCAGGTCAAACTGCTGATTCGCCAACCGTCAGGCGTTTTGGCGGTGGAGAAGGTGAAGAGGCCTTTTTCCGTCTGCGGCTTTCCCTTGATCTTGAAGTTCAATGTCGTCGGCACCACGCCGTAGCCATGCTGCGCGTCGATATTCTGGAAGCTCGGTGCGGATGCCTGCATCCTCACGTCGGAGCCGCCACTCGCTTTGACGTAGGCTTTCCAGTCGTGCTGCCAATCGCCAAACGAATTCCACACATGCTGACCGAATTCGTCGATGAGCGGGGAAGAGGCCGTAAAGAGCGCGGCGGCTTTGTCCATGTCGGCGGCATTGATTGCGTCCGCAAATTGGTAGAACGGCGCAAGCGCAGGCGGTTCGCCCGCGGCATAGGCGCCGCTGCCGATCGTGGAAACGCAAAGTGCCGCCACGGCAAGCTTGATCGAATTCGTCATGGTATTTGCCCCCTGTTGGGATAAGCATAGTCGCGCGCCGTCGGCGAACAAACAACATTTTGAATCCGGAACCGAAATGAACGACAGCATCGATCCGCGCACGCCCATTCTCGTCGGCGGCGGGCAGTTCACCCAGCGCACGGCGCGCCAAGGCAGGATCGCGGAAAGTCTTTCGCCCGTCGCAATGCTGGAAAAAGCTGCGCGTATGGCGCTGGCCGACACCGGCAAGGAGCGCGAATTGATCGCCGCGCTCGACACCGTCGCGGTGGTGCGTTTCACGGCGGACTCGCCGGGCGAGCAGGGTCGCTTGCCCAAGCGCATGTTCCGCAATCCACCGCTCTCGCTCGCGAGTCACATCGGCGCGAAGCCCAAGCGCATGTTCTATACGGCGGTCGGTGGCAACACGCCGCAATGGCTGGTGAACCGCACGGCGGAAGAGATCGCCAACGGACAATGCGACGTCGCGCTGCTGGCGGGCGCGGAATACATCGCCACCTTGCTCACCGCGATGAAGCAGGGCGTGAAGCTCGACTGGAGCGCCGATGCGGATCCGGGCAGCGATCCGGAAGAGATCGGCGACATGCGACCCGGCACGACGCCGTACGAATTGAAATATGGGCTGAACTTTCCGGTGAACGCCTATCCGCTGTTCGAGAACGGTTTGCGCGGGCAGGCGAAGCGTTCGCCATCCGCGCATCTGAAATGGCTGGGCGAATTCTTCTCGCCGTTCACGAAAGTGGCGGCGGCGAATCCGAATTCGTGGTTCCCGACCTATCGTTCACCGGAAGAAATCTCGACACCCAGCGAGAAGAACCGCTTCGTCGGCTTTCCCTACACCAAATATCTCAATGCCGTAATCGAGGTGGACATGGCTGCCGCCGTGGTGATGACGAGCGTGGCGAAGGCGCGCGAACTCGGAATCCCGGAATCCAAATGGATATTCCTGCACGGTTGCGCCGACGCGACCGACATCTGGAACGTCAGCGAGCGTGTGAACTTCCATTCGTCGCCCGCGATCCGCATGATCGGCAGACGTGCGTTCGGCATGGCGGGCAAGAGCGTGAAGGATATGGACTTCATCGATCTGTATTCCTGCTTCCCGAGCGCGGTGGAGATCGGCTGCAAAGAACTCGGCATCGCCACAGATGACAAGCGCGGTCTCACCATCACGGGCGGCCTCCCGTATTTCGGCGGCGCGGGAAACAATTACGTCATGCACTCCATCGTGACGATGATGGACAAGCTGCGCGCCAAGCCCGGCAAATTCGGCCTGTGCACGGCGAATGGCTGGTACGTCACCAAGCACTCCGCCGGCATCTATTCGACAACGCCGACCGAAGGCGCCTGGAAGCGCGAAGACCCGAAGTCGTATCAGAAGGAGATCGATGCCGAGGCGCATCCCGAAGTGATCGAACGGCCGGAAGGCAAGGCGACGATCGAGACCTACACCGTCGTCACCGATCGCAAGGGCAAACGCTTCGGCATTGTCGTTGGCCGCGACGCGCAGAACCGCCGCTTCCTCGCCAACACGCCGGACGACGACGCCACGCTCGACTGGATGATGCGCGAGGAAATGCTCGGCCGCGAAGGAACCGTGACGCCGGGCGAAAGAAATCTGTTTGAGTTCAAATAATACGTATCGTCATGGCCCGGCTTGTCCCGGCGATGACGGTTGAGTTTGAGGGAATGCGCTAAATGACTGACATCCACGGCTTCGCGAAACCCGGCTTCGAGAAGGTGCGCGACACCTTCGCGGCGAATTTCGATAGCGGCGCGGATCTCGGCGCGTCCTATTGCGTCACGCACAATGGCGAAACCGTCGTCGATCTGTGGGGCGGTTATGCGGATGCGGGGAAGACCAAACCGTGGGTGAAGGACACCATCGTCAACGTCTATTCCACGACCAAGACGATGACGGCGCTGACCGCACTGATGCTCGCCGATCGCGGGCTGATCGATTTCAAGGCGCCGGTCGCGAAATACTGGCCGCAATTCGCCGCCAACGGCAAAGCCAACATCACCGTCGCGCAATTGATGAGCCATTCCGCCGGACTTTCCGGCTGGAAGGAGACTATCAGCAAAGCCGATTTCTACGATTGGGAGAAGGCGACGTCGCTGCTCGCCGCGCAAGCGCCGTTCTGGGAACCTGGCACGGCGCCCGGCTATCACGGGCTGACGCAAGGCTATCTCGTCGGCGAGGTCATCCGCCGCGTCGCCGGCAAATCCGTGGGCACGGTGTTTCGCGAGGAGATCGCCGAACCGTTGCATGCCGATTTCTGGATCGGCCTGCCGGCGTCGGAAGATGCGCGCGTCGCCGACCTCATTGCGCCGCCCGCCGGCGAAGCGGTGGGCGAGATGACCATGCAAAGCGAAATCCAGAAGAACATGGCGACCAATCCCGGACTGGAGATCGCGGAGACAAAAACGCGCGCCTGGCGCGGCGCTGAAATTCCGGCCGCCGGCGGCACAGGCAATGCGCGCGCGGTGGCGGAGATCCACGCCATCCTCGCCAATGACGGCGTGGCGCAAGGCAAGCGCTTCCTTTCGAGGGAAGGCGTGCGTCGTGCGCTGGAGCCGCAGATCGAAGGTCTCGATCTGGTGATGAACGTTCCGGTGCGGTTCGGTCTCGGCTTCGGGTTGCCGGGCGCAATGGTGCCGCTGCCCAATCCAAACACGATATTCTGGGGCGGCTATGGCGGCTCGCTCGCCGTTATCGACATGGATGCGCGCCTGTCGTTCTCCTATGTGATGAACAAGATGCGTGGCACTTTGACGGGCGACGAGCGCGGCTTCGGTCTGGCTCTGGCGACATGGGAAGCATTGCCGAAATGACCAGGCTCTACATGGTGCGCCACGGCCGCGCGGCTGCAGGCTTCGGGGGCGCGATGGACCCGGGGCTCGATGAACTGGGCCTTTCACAGGCGCAAGCGGTTGCCGAAAAGCTGAGGGCGCTCGGCCCGCTAAAAATTATCTCCAGTCCGCTGGCGCGCGCGCAGCAAACGGCGGCGCCGCTCGCGAAACGCTGGGGCGTAACGCCGGTCATCGACGATGCGGTCGCCGAAATTCCCTCGCCCAAAGGGATGAGTTTGGAACAACGCATCGTCTGGCTGCGCGCGTTGATGGCGGGTTCGTGGCGTAGCGCATCGCCGGAGCTTGCGATGTGGCGCGAGCATTGCGTCGGCACCGTCGCCGCGATTGCGCAGGACACGGTGATCTTCTCTCACTATGTCGCGCTCAACGTGATCGCGGGCGCGGCGCTGAAAGACGATCGCGTGACGGTGTTCTCGCCGGACAATTGCTCGGTGACGGTGCTCGAAACCGACGGCGCGACCTTGCGCCTGATCGAGAAGGGCAACGAGGCGTCGCTCACGAGAGTCAATTAGACTTGACAAAAAGTCCTACATATGCTTATTTGCGGTAGAGGCGGAGTTTCTCGGCGCGGAGGCGCGTAACGGCAAGAATGCGTGAGCGGTATGTGAAGCCTTTTATTGCATGGGAAGAGGTGCTTATCGTTCTATCGGGCAGTTTGAATTCAAATTTTTTTCAAGGGTGGGTGTGCAATGGCCGAACCGCATGAAATGGCCGCTTCCGAACTATCGCGCGCGTTTCACGATGGCGAGCTCTCGCCGGTCGAGGTGACGGAAGCGTGTCTCGCGCGGATCGAGGCGCTGGACTCCGAGGTCAACGCGTTCTGCATGATCGATGCGGAGACATCGCGCGCACAGGCGCAAGCATCCGAGAAGCGCTGGGCGGAGGGCGACCCGCTGTCGCCGCTGGATGGCGTGCCGGTCGCGATCAAGGATTTGCTGCTCACCAAAGGCTGGCCGACGCGGCGCGGTTCGCTCACCGTCGATCGGAAAGGTCCGTGGAACGAGGATGCGCCCACCGTGGCGCGGCTGCACGAAGCGGGCGCGGTGTTCATCGGCAAAACCACCACGCCGGAATTCGGCTGGAAAGGTTCGACGGATTCCCCACTCACCGGCATCACGCGCAATCCCTGGAACAAGAACAAGACACCCGGTGGATCGTCCGGCGGATCGTCCGCGGCGCTGGCCGCGCGCTTCTGTCCGCTGGCGTTGGGGACGGATGGCGGCGGCTCGATCCGCATCCCCGCTTGTTTCACCGGCACGTATGGCTTGAAGCCGAGCTTCGGGCGCGTGGCGGCTTATCCGCTGTCGCCCTTCGGCACCGTGGCGCATGTCGGGCCGATGACGCGCACGGTCCGCGACAGCGCAATGCTGATGAACGTGATCTCAAAGCCCGACGCGCGCGACTGGTTCAATCTTCCTTACGATCCAACCGACTATGCCGCGGAGCTGGACGCGCCGATGCGCGGCAAGAAAATCGCTTTCAGCCCGCGCCTCGGCTACGCGAAGAAAGTGGTCGAGGATGTGGAAACGCTTGTCGCCGCCGCCGCGAAACGCTTCGAAGCGATGGGCGCGCATGTGGAACTCGTCGATCCGCCCGGCGGCAACCCCGGCGAGATGTTCCAGACGCTGTGGTGGTCGGGCGCGGGCTATCTGCTCGGCGATTTGCCGCAAGCGCAGAAAGCGCAACTCGATCCCGGCCTGCGCCGCATGGCGGACGAGGGCATGAAGATCGACAAGAAGGCTTACATCGCCGCCAATCTCGCGCGCGGTGCCTATGGCAGCCAGATGCGCGTGTTCATGGAGCGCTACGACTTCATCCTCACGCCTTCGGTCGCCACGCCCGCGTTCAATGTCGGCCAGCTTTCGCCGCTCGACGATGACGACAGCGCCTGGCTGCAATGGACCCCGTTCAGCTTCCCCTTCAACCTCACGCAACAGCCTGCGGCGAGCGTGCCGTGCGGTTTCACGAAGGATGGCTTGCCGGTGGGGCTGCAGATCGTGGGGCGGATGTTCGACGACATGGGCGTGCTGGCGGCGAGCGCGGCATACGAAGCCGCCGATCCTCATTACGACAAGACGCCTCCCGGATTCTAAAGAGGGTTCTGGCTGCACCTGTTCGCGCGTAGCATCGCGCCGCACAGAGGGGAGTCGGCTCATGCCACAGGAACGGTTGGTCAATCACATTCTGCCGAACTCGGCGGCGATGATCGGTGTCTGCGTTACCGCCGTCGGGCTGGTGAAGGTGGCCGAAGCGCATATTGGCCCCAGCAATGTCGATATCTATTGCTCGCTCGCAGGGGCCGTTTTCCTCGCCAGCGCGTTCTGTTCCTATCTCGCGCTGCGGTTTCGGCCGCTGGCGCATTTGTCTTCCGTGCTGGAACGCATCGCCGATGCGTGCTTCATGCTCGGACTATTCGCGCTGATGGGTATTATCATCCTGTTCGCCTATGAAGTGATCTGATGAACGAAGTCCTCACTGTCGCGCAATGCTACGAAGCCGACCGTTTCGCGCAAGCGGATGGGATCGCCACGCTGGCGCTGATGGAGAACGCCGGCCGCGCGGTGGCGGATGCAATCTGCGAGCGTTACGCGCCGCGCACCGTCGCGGTGTTGTGCGGGCGCGGCAACAATGGCGGCGACGGCTTCGTCGCCGCGCGCCACCTCAAGCAGCGCGGATGGGATGTGCGTCTGGCACTGCTCGGCCGCCGCGATTCGCTTGAAGGCGATGCGGCTGAAATGGCGCGGCGCTGGGATCGCTCGGACGAATCCGTCTCGCCCGCGACTTTGGAAGATGCAGGGCTGGTAATCGACGCGCTGTTCGGCGCCGGACTTTCGCGGCCGTTGGAAGGCGCAACGAAAGAGATTGTCATTGCGCTGAACAAGCTGCGCATTCCGGTCGTGGCCGTCGATGTTCCAAGCGGATTGCATGGCGATCTCGGCAAGCCGCTGGGCGATGTGTGCGTAAAGGCCGATCTCACGGTGACGTTTTTCCGCAAGAAGCAGGCGCATGTGCTGATGCCGGGACGCGGGCTCTGCGGCCAGATCGTGCTCGCCGACATCGGCATTCCGGAAAAGGCGCTCGATACCGTCCGTGCACAGATGTTCGAAAACACGCCGCTGCTGTGGCAATACCCGTGGCCCGATCCCAACGGCTACAAATATTCGCGCGGCCATTGCGTGGTGGTGAGCGGACCGGCGCACGCCACCGGCGCGGCGCGTCTGGCGGCACGCGGCGCGTTGCGGGCGGGCGCGGGCCTTGCCAGCGTCGCCAGTCCGCAAGACGCCGTCGCCGTGAATGCGAGCCAACTCACTGCCATCATGGTGAAGCCGTTCGATGGCGCGGCGGGGCTATCGGATTTGCTCAAGGACGAACGGCTGAACGCCGTCGTCATCGGGCCGGGCTGCGGCACAGGCCGCGCGACGCAGCAGATGGTGGCGGCGGTTCTGGCGAGCAGCGCCGGCGCGGTCCTGGATGCCGATGCGCTGACATCGTTCAAGGACGATCCCAACGCGCTGTTCCAGCAGTTGCGGGCGAAAGTGGTGCTTACGCCGCATGACGGCGAGTTCGAGCGCATCTTTCCCGGTGTGCTGAAGCGCGCGGCGAACAAGATCGAAGCGGCGAGCACCGCTGCGGCCGCCGCGCATTGTACCGTGCTGCTCAAAGGGGCGGACACCGTGGTGGCAAGTCCGGATGGGCGCATCGCGGTCAACACCAATGCGCCGCCCACCTTGGCCACCGCCGGCTCGGGCGACGTGCTGTCCGGAATCATCGGCGGTTTGCTGGCGCAAGGCCTGGGATCGTTCGATGCCGCGTGCGCCGGCGCGTGGTTGCACGGCGAAGCGGCAAACTGCTTCGGAATTGGGCTGATCGCGGAGGACATTCCGGAAACGTTGCCGCAGGCCTTGCGCGAACTGCACGAGGCCTATCCGTCAACGAAATAGCTCGCCGTGTTATCACTGCAATCATGAGCGATATCCGCCGCGCGGAGCCGCGCGATCTGCCTGCGCTGCTCGCTATCTACAATCACTATGTGATGCACACGCCCGTGACGTTCGACATCGAGCCGCGCACGCTGGTGCAGCGGCAGGAATGGCTGGAACAGTTTTCATCGCACGGCAGATATCGGTGCTTTGTTGCGGAGGAGGGCGGCAAGGCAATCGGTTGGGCCTGTTCGCTCAAGTTCAAAGAACGCGAGGCCTATGCGACGACTATCGAGACGAGCGTCTATTGCGCGCCGGATCGCGCGGGCAAAGGGCTGGGACGGCGCCTCTACGCCGCGCTGTTCGACGCGCTGAAGGGCGAGGACATCCACCGTGCCTATGGCGGCATCACATTGCCCAACGCCGCCTCGGTTGGCCTGCATGTGGCGATGGGCTTTCGCCATATCGGCACCTACACGCAAGTCGGCCGCAAGTTCAGCAAATACTGGGACGTGGGATTGTACCTGCGCGATATGAATTGAAGCTGGCCGTCCCCAAATGTCGTGGCCGGTCAGCCGGGCCACGACAATGTCGGTATGCCGAGCGTTATGTTTTGCTCTGCTTCCTGCCTTCGGCATCGAGCGAGGCGAAATCCTCGTCGCTCAGTTCGATATCCACGGCAGCGACGTTTTCCTCGAGATGCTTCACCTTCGAGGTGCCCGGGATCGGCAGCATCACGGGGCTGCGGCGCAGCACCCAGGCAAGCGCGATCTGGCTTGGCGCAGCGTTGTGTTTCTTGGCGATCCGGTCGAGCAGCGAGCCGGGCTTGGCTAGATCGCCGGCGGCGAGCGGAAAGAACGGGATGAATCCTATGCGGTGCTTTTCGCAATAATCGAGAACGTCTTCATGCGTTCGGTCCACGAGGTTGTAGCGGTTCTGCACTGTCGCGACCTTGAAGAACTTGGATGCCGCTTCGATCTCCTCGATCGACACTTCGCTCAGGCCGGCGTGTTTGATGATGCCGTCCTTCTGCATGGCGCGGATGGCGCCGAACTGTTCGTCGCGCGCAACCTTCGGATTGATGCGATGGAGCTGCCACAGACCGATCTGCTCGACACCGAGGTTCTTGAGACTCTTGTGCACTTCGGCGAGCAGGCTTTCGGGTGACGCATTCGGCCGCCAGTCGCCCGGACCCGGACGCGCCAGGCCGCCTTTGGTCGCGATCAGCATGTCCGTGAAGGGATGCAGCGCCTCGCGCAGAAGTTTCTCGGAGGTGTCGGGGCCGTAAGCAGCAGCGGTGTCGATGAAGTTGACGCCCAGCTCGGGAAGGCGCTTGAGGGTGCGCAGACATTCCGCGCGGTCGGCCGGCTCACCGAAGATACCTTCGCCGGTCACGCGCATGGCGCCGAAGCCGAGGCGATGGATCTCGATGTCTCCGCCGATCTTGAAACTGCCGGATTTTGCCGCGTTGGCCATGCCACTCTCCATGAATAGGGGATGCCTGAGTTAAGACGCGTTCGCCGCCCAAACCAGTGCCGAGCCTGCGATTTCCGGCTTTTGGTGTCGGTATTGCGCCCACCCGGCTCGGCCCTAGCAACCCCCTGAAACCCCTGCTATACGGCGCGCCTTCCGGCGGAATCCCCGTCGCGAAGCCCGAGCGGGCGTGGCGGAACTGGTAGACGCGCTGGATTTAGGTTCCAGTGACGAAAGTCGTGGGGGTTCAAGTCCCTTCGCCCGCACCAATGGGTCAAGTTTCAAGCTGAATTCAGGAAAGCGCCATGCAGATCACCGAGACCGTCAATCAGGAACTTCGCCGGGAATACAAGGTCGTCGTCCCGCAGGGCGACCTCGACAAGAAGCTCACCGGCCGCATCGAGGAGATGAAGCCGCGGATGCACTTGAAGGGTTTCCGGCCCGGCAAGGCGCCGACCTCGCATCTGAAGAAGACGTTCGGCAAGCAGATCATGGGCGAGATCGTCGAGCAGACGGTCAACGAAGGAAGCCAGAAGGCCGTTGCCGACAATTCGCTGAAGCCGGCGTTTCCGCCGCGCATCGAACCGGTGGGTGAAATCCAGGAGGTGGTGGACGGCAAGTCCGACCTCGAATTCACCGTCAAGGTCGACTTGATGCCGGATTTCGAAGTGGCGGACGTTGCCAAGATGAGTGTCGAGAAGCTTGTCGCCGACGTGACGGATTCCGACATCGACGAAGCCGTCGCCAAACTCGCGGAGCAGACGCGCTCGTTCTCGCCGCGCGGAGAAGGCGAGGAGGCGCACAATGGCGACTCCGTGAAGATGGATTTCGTCGGCCGCGTCGATGGCGAGGAATTCCCCGGCGGCAAGGCGGAGGACTTCAATCTCACGCTGGGCTCCAACCAGCTCATTCCCGGGTTCGAGGAGCAGCTCATCGGCGCCAAGGTGGGTGACATCCGCGACGTGAACGTCACGTTCCCTGCGGACTATCCGGAAACCAAGCTCGCCTCCAAGCCCGCGGTGTTCACTGTCACGGTGAAGGAGGTCGGCAAGCCCGATCCGGTTGAGATCGATGATGACCTGGCCAAGAAGCTCGGCATGGACTCGCTTGCCGCCCTGAAGGAGCGCGTCCGCGAGCAGCTCAAGTCGGATTATGGCCGCGCCAGCCGCATGCATCTGAAACGCCGCATCCTGGATGCGCTGGACGAAGCCCATTCTTTCTCGCTGCCGCCGACGATGGTGGAAGGCGAGTTCGACGCCATCTGGAAGGCGGTTCAGGCGGAACTGGAACGCGAAGGCAAGAAGCCGGAGGACGAGGGCAAGACCGAGGAAGAGCTCAAGAAGGAATATCACGACATCGCGGAGCGCCGCGTGCGCCTGGGCCTCGTGCTGGCCAAGCTCGGCGAGCAGAACGGCATCACCATCGCGCCGGACGAGATTAACCGCGCCATCGCCGCCCGCGCCCGTCAGTTCCCGGGGCAGGAGCAGCAGGTGTTCCAGTTCTATCAGAGCAACCCGCAGGCGCAGGCCGAAATCCGCGCGCCGATCTTCGAAGAGAAGGTTGTGGACTTCATCGGAGAGCTGGCGCACGTCACCGAAAAGAAGGTGGATCGCGAGACCTTGTTCATGGACCCGGATGAAGCGACGGAGAAGATGAACAGCGGTTCAGAAAAGTCTGAAAAGAAAGAGAAAAAGCCTCGCAAGAAAAACGAGGAATAGGGTCGGGTCCTAACGACAGCGCGCGCCGGTTCGTGTCCTATTCGGGCAGCAACATTCGATGGTGTGCGATGTCGAACGCTGTGATCGTTCCGCGCCCGGGCAAACTGGGGCTGGCACTGGTGCTTGAGACGCTTCTTTCAGGCGCATTCCTGATTCTGATCGTCTTCCCGCTGATGATGTCGCCGATGATCTTCGATTCCGGCGAGACCAATTCCCGCTGGGCATTCTTCACCGCGCTGTGGCTCTCGCCGCTGGTCGTGCTGGCGGGCATCGTCGCGGCGTGGATCGCCTATGGCGTGCGCGTTTATTGGCTGTCGATTGCGGGGCTGGTCGCCGCCGGCATTCCCATCGCGCTCGCCGCCGGAACGACGGCGTTCTTTTACGCGGACGCGGCGTTCGCGCGCTAAGCCCTCGATAACCATTTGCACGAAAGGGTCGCAATCGCACCCGTGCGCCGCTATATGCGGGCGTTGACAGGGCGCAGGCGCGCCCTAGGCTCAACAACAGCGAATCAGAAGGGCCCCATGGCGGACTCGCGCGACATCTATATGAATACGCTTGTGCCGATGGTGGTCGAACAGACCGCGCGCGGCGAACGCGCCTATGACATCTACTCGCGCCTGTTGAAGGAGCGCGTGATCTTCATCACCGGACCGGTGGAAGATTACGGCGCCAGCCTCATCACCGCGCAGCTTCTGTTTCTTGAGGCGGAGAACCCCAAGAAAGAGATTCACATGTACATCAACTCGCCCGGCGGCGTGGTCACTGCCGGGATGGCGATCTACGACACCATGCAATACATCCGTCCGCCGGTGCAGACGCTCTGCATCGGTCAGGCCGCGAGCGCTGCGTCGCTGCTGCTGTGCGCCGGCAAGAAGGGTGAGCGCTTCGCGCTGACCAATTCGCGCGTTCTCGTGCATCAGCCCAGCGCCTCCTATTATGGCCAGGCGGCGGACATCGCCCGCCATGCGCAGGAGATCATCAAATTGAAGCGCAGGCTGAACGAAATCTACGCGCGCCACACCGGTCAAACGGTCGAGGCTATTGAAAAAGCGCTGGATCGAGACACCTATATGACGGCTGAGGAAGCCAAGGCGTTCGGTCTGATCGACCAGGTTTTGGAACGCCGGCCGGAAGCGGCGGAGGCCTCGTAATCCCCTCGAATGGCTGAAATGTTAAGAATTGAGGCGATTAAGCAATTCTTGATCCGGCCCCCGCTATCATGGTCCACTGACCGTGTAGAGGGCCTAAAAGGCTGGCGCGGTTCTTGTAGTGGGTGTGCCACGGTGGGCCGCGGGTGTGTAAACCCGGTGTGTGTCTTCAGGAGCGCAGATGAGTAAGTCGGGCGGCGGAGAGAACAAAAATACCCTGTATTGCTCGTTCTGCGGCAAAAGCCAGCACGAGGTTCGCAAGCTCATTGCCGGGCCGACGGTGTTCATCTGCGATGAATGCGTCGAGCTTTGCATGGAGATCATCCGGGAAGAGAACAAGACCTCCTTCCTGAAGTCCCGCGATGGCGTGCCCAGCCCGCAGGAGATTTTCAAGGTTCTGGACGATTATGTGGTTGGCCAGGCGCACGCCAAGAAGGTGCTCTCGGTCGCCGTCCACAACCACTACAAGCGCATCAATACCAGCGGCAAAAACGGCGACGTCGAGCTCGCCAAGTCGAACATCATGCTGATCGGCCCCACGGGCTGCGGCAAGACATTGCTGGCGCAGACTTTGGCCCGCATCCTCGATGTGCCGTTCACGATGGCCGACGCCACGACGCTGACCGAAGCCGGTTACGTCGGCGAAGACGTCGAGAACATCATTCTCAAGCTGCTGCAGAACGCCGATTACAATGTCGAGCGGGCACAGCGCGGCATCGTCTATATCGACGAGGTCGACAAGATTTCGCGCAAGTCCGACAACCCGTCGATCACGCGCGACGTGTCGGGCGAGGGCGTGCAGCAGGCTCTCCTGAAGATCATGGAAGGCACGATCGCGTCGGTGCCTCCGCAAGGCGGCCGCAAGCATCCGCAGCAGGAGTTCCTGCAGGTCGACACCACCAACATCCTCTTCATCGTCGGCGGCGCGTTCGCGGGCCTGGAGAAGATCATCTCCCAGCGCACACATGGCTCCTCGATGGGCTTCGGCGCCAATGTCCGCTCCGCCGACGAACGCGGCACGGGCGAAGTGTTGCGCGAAGTGGAGCCGGAAGATCTCTTGAAGTTCGGCCTGATCCCCGAATTCATCGGCCGTTTGCCGATCCTGGCGACGCTTGGCGATCTCACAGAGCCGGCGCTGATCGAAATCCTCACGCGCCCCAAGAACGCGTTGGCGAAGCAATATCAGCGCATGTTCGAGATGGAAGGTGTCAAGCTGCGCTTCCAGGAAGAGGCGTTGCACTCGATCGCCAAGAAAGCCATCGCGCGGCGCACCGGCGCGCGCGGCTTGCGCTCCATCATGGAAAGCTTCCTGCTGGAGACGATGTTCGAGCTTCCCACGCTGAACGGCGTGCAGGAGGTGGTGGTCACCGCCGATGTGGTCGATGGCCGCTCGCGCCCGCTCTACACCTATTCGGACAAGGCCGAGCCGGCGCAAAAAAGCGCGTCATAATCAGCGCCGGCGCTTGCCTTTTTCCGGCGGCTTGAGCGCCATGATCTCGTCGCGGAATTTCGGTGTCACGGCGGCAATGCGGCCCAGCGGCGACTCGTGCAGGATGGTGCAGCCCTTCGCGGTAAGGATGTCGCGCACCACGTCGGCGTTCTTTTTGCCGCCGTGACTGTAATAGGCGGCGACGTCGAAGACCTTCACGCGGTCGAAATCCGCGCCGCTCAGCACTTCGATCTCCGCGCCGTTCACCTGAATGTTTAAGTAATCGGCGACGTCCACGGCGCATTCGTCCAGCAGCGCACCAACCGTGAGCAGCCGTACTTTCTCATCATGCATCATATGCTTCTCCCAACGGTCGCTGGTTTCGAGGAAGCGGCGCGTGGAGTAGTCGTGCTTCTGCGTGCCTTCGCCGGCTTCGCGCCACAGTCCTGCATGAACCGCCGAGATCGAGCCTTCGAGGCTGTTTTCGCGGATATTCGCGGCGAGCAGCTTGGCATTCGTACCGCCGATTTCCACGGCGATGATGCGCGCCGGTTTGGTGGTGAGGTCGTGCCAGCGGATCGCCTTCATGCCTGTGAAACACCCGCCTTCGACCAGCACGCCGCCGTTTGCGTTGTACCAGCGCAATTCGGTGCGCCAGTAGCGGCGCTGAATGTCGAGCGCCAGTTTGTAGCCATCTCCACTCACGATCTCGGGCAGATAACGCCGGAAGGCGTTGTGCAGCGCGTATTCCTTGCCGTTGGAACGCTGGCCGAAAAACGCGCGGCCGGTGTTGAGTTCCACGCGCATCAAATCGTCGCCGACGCGGTCGCAGGCGCGGATTTTCATGTCGGGAAGCAGGAAGAAGCCGAGGGGGCGTTCCGGAAGCTCCGCGAACATCCGCCGGTAGAGTTCGACGGCTGCTGTGTCTTCGGACTTTCCGATGATCTGTGCGAAGACTTTCAGCTTCTTGCGGAATTCCGGCGGCAGTTTCGCGTCGGCGGGAAGCAAATCCGCGGCGTCAACTTCCTCGTCGGTGGCGCGGCGCCCGGCAATCGCGCGCGCGCGCCGCACGCGTCCGGCAAGCCGCCCCAGAGTTCCCCGCAACGTGTTCATCGAACGCCCTGCATGCCCTGCGTGCTTATGGCAATTGGAATGACGGGGCAAATACCGGCGTTTGCTGAACAGACGTTCATCCCGTGGGCGCCGCAACGCCCGGCGCCGCGCGGGCGTTTAGTTCTTGAAACGTACGTTCTCAAAGCCCACCTTAACATTCCAGAGTCGGCCCATCGGGCGGCTTTCATCAAGGTTCCGTAAGCCCATTTCGGGGTACGGTGCCATCACAAACCGGGCGATTCTCCCGGCAGGAGCACAAGTAATGTCAGAGCCCGAGATCGTGAAACCCGAGGATGCGGCCGGCCAGTTGGCGCCGGTCCTGCCTTTGCGCGACATCGTCGTATTTCCCCACATGATCGTTCCGCTGTTCGTCGGCCGCGAAAAGTCCGTGCGCGCCCTCGAAGAGGTGATGAATGATGAGAAGCAGATTCTTCTGCTGACGCAGAAAACCGCCGCCGAGGACGATCCCACGTCCGACGGGCTGCACACCATCGGCACGATGGCGACGGTGCTTCAGTTGCTGAAGCTGCCGGATCAGACCGTCCGCGTATTGGTCGAAGGCAAGTCCCGCGCGCGGGTGACCGGATTTGTGCCGCGCACCGATTTCTTCCAGGCGACGATCGAAAAGGTCGCTGAAGAAACTGGCGAGGCGAAGGAGACCGAGGCGCTGGTGCGCACGGTCAAGACGAACTTCGAGAACTACATCAAGTTGAACAAGAAGGTGCCGGCGGAAACGCTGGCGTCTCTGGGCCAGATCGAAGATCCGGCGAAACTCGCCGACACAGTCGCCTCGCATCTGTCGGTGAAGATCGCCGACCGTCAGGCGCTGCTCGAGACGCTCAACACCACCGAGCGTCTGGAGAAAGTGCTGTCGCTGATCGAAGGCGAGATCGGCGTGCTCCAGGTCGAGCGCAAGATCCGCAGCCGCGTGAAGCGCCAGATGGAGAAGACGCAGCGCGAGTATTATCTCAACGAGCAGCTCAAGGCGATCCAGAAGGAGCTCGGCGAAGGCGACGAAGGCCGCGACGAGATGAACGAGCTGGAAGAGCGCATCCGCAAGACCAAGCTCTCCAAGGAAGCGCGCGAGAAGGCGCAGGCCGAGGTCAAGAAGCTTCGCTCGATGTCGCCGATGTCGGCGGAAGCCACCGTCGTGCGCAATTATCTCGATTGGCTGCTCTCGTTGCCCTGGGGCAAGAAATCCAAGGTCAAGAAAGATATCAAGCTCGCCGAGGACATCCTCAACGAGGATCACTACGGCCTTGAGAAGGTGAAGGAGCGCATCCTAGAATATCTCGCCGTGCAGCAACGCGCCGGCAAGATCAAGGGACCGATCCTGTGCCTCGTCGGGCCTCCGGGCGTCGGCAAGACGTCTCTGGCGAAATCCATCGCGCGGGCCACGGGCCGCGAATATGTCCGCATGTCGCTTGGCGGCGTGCGCGACGAAGCGGAAATCCGCGGACACCGGCGCACCTATATCGGCTCCATGCCGGGCAAGGTGATCCAGTCGATGAAAAAGGCGAAGAGCGCCAACCCGCTCTTCCTGTTCGACGAGATCGACAAGCTCGGCGCGGACTATCGCGGCGATCCTTCGAGCGCATTGCTCGAGGTGCTCGACCCCGAGCAGAACCACGCCTTCAACGACCACTATCTGGAAGTCGACTTCGATCTTTCGGACGTGATGTTCCTGACCACGGCCAACACGCTGCACATGCCGCAGCCGCTGATGGACCGCATGGAGATCATCCGCATCCCCGGCTACACCGAGGATGAGAAGGTCGAGATCGCCAAACGTCACCTGATCGAGAAGCAGGTGAAGGCGCACGGTCTGAAGGACGGCGAGTGGAAGATCGCGGACGAGGCCATCCACGACCTCATCCGCTACTACACCCGCGAAGCCGGCGTGCGTAACCTGGAACGCGAGATCGCGAACCTGGCCCGCAAGGCGGTGAAGGAGATTGTCTCCGGCAAGAAGACGTCCATCGAGATCACGTCCGCGAACGTCGGCGACTATGCCGGCGTGCGCAAGTTCCGCTACGGCGAGATCGAGGGCGAGGATCAGGTCGGTGTGGTCACGGGCCTCGCATGGACCGAAGTCGGCGGCGAAACGCTGCAGATCGAATCCGT
>DASXFK010000150.1:0-16091 GCA_036489635.1 Rhizomicrobium sp.
CGCCACGCCGTTCGGCGCATGCGCGTCGTATGCCGTCATGGCATCCTTCATGCCGACGGGCGCGAAGATGTGCGTCTGGACAAAATGCTCCCACGTCTCGCCGGAAACGGATTCGATCAGCGCGCCGGCAACGATGTAGAGGATGTTGTCATAGGCGAATTGCTCGCGGAAACCTGTCACGGGTTTTAGATAGCGCAATGCGTGCACGATGTCCGCGCGCGAGCGCGTGGTGGACGGCACGATCATCAGGTCGCCCTCGCCCAACCCAAGGCCGCTGCGATGCGTGAGCAGATCGATGATCGTCATGTGCTCGGTGGCGTAAGGATCGTACATCTGGAAACCAGGCAGCTTATCGACCACGCGGTCGGTCCATTTCAGCTTGCCTTCGTCCACCAGGATGGCCAGCGCGGTCGCGGTGAACGCCTTCGTTTCGGAGCCGATGGGAAACACGGTGTGCGCATCCACCTTGTCCGGCTTGTCCATCGAGCGCACGCCATAGCCTTTGGTCAGGACGATCTTGCCGTTCTCCACGATGGCGACCGTCATGCCGGGCGGCCCGAACATCTTCAGCGATTGCGCCACTGTGGCGTCGAGATCGGCGGGCGGCGCGGCCGGCGCCGGGGTGCTCGCGCCGACGACGAGCGCCGCGAGCGCAGCGCCGGAAAGAAGCCGGTTCATGGCGATCCTCAGATGTTGAAGTTGAAGTTGGCGAGACCGAAATCGAAGATGGCCCAGATCATGTAAAGGCCCGCGAGCCCCACCACGATTTCGCCCAGCCGCGCCAGCCACCCGCCCGGTCCGCCCATCGCGCGCGACACCGCGTTCGCCACCATTGCGATGCCGCCCAGAACGCCCAGCGCGCCTACGCAATAGAGCAGCCCGTACCAGAAGGTGAGCTTGCCGCTGAGAAGCAGCCCCTCATCCATCGAAATCGCGGTGATCAGTCCGAACCATCCTGCGAGAATCGCGATGTAGAGGATTGCGCCCAAGCGCGATGCCAGGCGCAGCCGCCACTGCGTCGGCGTCATCGCCAGCGTCCGCTCGAAGCGCCAGCGCAGGATCCAGCCAACGAACCAGATGAACACGGCAAGCGCGCATACCAGCAGCGAACCCACGCCGAACAGTTTCATCTGGCTGAGTTGCTGCAGTCCATGCGTGCGCTGGAGCAGTTCCACCGGAATGAAGTCATCGCTGGCGAAATGGTCGATGCTGCCATCCGGGTTGGCCACGAACTCCAGATGGGTCTGTCCGCCGACTTCGCGATAATAAAGCGGCCCGACTTCGCGCCACTTCTTCACCGCGCCGCTCAGGTGCTTGAGAATGCTGACGGTGACCTCACCATCGGGCTGCGCCACAACTTCAGCCTGGCCCATATAGAAGAGCGCTTTGAGGCCCGTCTCCTTGCGGCGGCTGGCGACATAGTAGCCGGCCACGCGCGCGGCATCCTTCTGGGGATCGGCCACGGTTGTTTCCGCCGGCGGCGTATAGGGGAAATAGCGGTCCAGGAATGCGCGGAACAGGGCGACGCGCACGGGCTCCGACGCGCCATCTTCGCCGGCGCTGTTGAACGACATGAAGATGCCCGTGTCGGCATCCGTGATAAGATGCAGATCGCTGTGGAAGACTTCGGTATCGCCGCCGTGGCCGATGATCCGATGGCCGTTGCGGTTCTCCTGATAGAACCCCAGATCGAAGCCGTTCAGTAGATGCGGCGCCAGGGTGTAATTGCGCGAATGCATCTCCTTGACGGTAGCGGGCTCCAATATCTGCGCGCCGTTGTAGGAACCGTTCTGGAGCTGCGCGATCATGAAGCGCGCCATGTCGGTCGCGGTGGAGGCCAGCGCGCCGGCCGGCGATGCTTCCACGATCTCGTAAGGTTGCGGCTTTCCGTCAGACGCCTGTTTGTAGCCTTTCGCCATGTTGTCGAGAATGTCCGACGGCGGCAGCTGCGCGAACGACGAATGCGCCATGCCCAGCGGCTTGAAGATGTGATCGGCGACGTACTGGTCGAACGGCTCGCCGGAGACGCGTTGCACAATGTAGCCCGCGATCGTGGTCGCATAGTTCGAATAGGCGACGACCTTGCCCGGCGGGAAGATGCGCGAGGGCATGTGGTCGATCAGATATTTGCGCAGCGGATATTGCTGGCTCGCCTTCTGCATGAACAGATCGGTGACGGTTTCCTCGAAACCGGCGCTGTGCGTCATGATATCGCGAAGCGTGATGGGCTTGCCGAATTTGTCCGGCACCTTGAAATCGAGATAGGTGTTGATGTCCGCGTCGAGATCGAGCTTGTGCGCCTGGACAAGCTGCATCACCGACGTCCAGGTGAAGAGCTTGGAGATCGAACCGGGGCGAAACTCCGTCTTGTCGGCGATGACAGGCGCCTTGGTCTTCAGATCGGCGTAGCCGTAACCCTGAGCGAAGAGGAGCTTGCCGTCCTTCACCACGGCGAAGGTGGCGCCGGCGATGTCGGCGCGTCGCAGCGCATACGGCACCATGCCGTCGAAGAAGGCGTGCAGATCGTCCGCCGTCAGCGCATGCGTTTCGGGCGATGCGGCGGGTTGCGCAGCGCTTGGCGCGGCGGGATTGGCGACCGCGGTTTGCTGCGGCAGCGGAGCCGGCCCAGTCGATGGCGGCGGCGGCGCGGCCGCGGTGAGACTCAAACCTGCCAATGCGGCCGCTATCGCCGCGATCCTGCCGAGCTTCATAGTTCCCTCACACCCAAATTGCGCCGCTACGCCCGCGGCAGATCAAATCTTCCCACGCAACACGACGCCCACGATACGAGGCTGAATGACGGCGACACTGGCGGCGCCGATAGGAACCCCGATGGGAGCCGTATAAGACGATGCAATCGAGTTGCCGAACGGGGCAAACCCGGTGACGCCTTTGGCATCGTTGACGTTCTTCGCATAAAACTCAATTGACCAATTGCCAAAGCCAGCCCCGACGCGAAGGTCCAATGTGCTGTAGGAAGGCAGAATGTACTGGCTGTGTGGAACGCCGTAGACAGCCTGATAAAGCGTTCCAAGCGCCGAAGATTCGGCCTCCCCGACATAGTGCCATGACGCGCCCACATAGGGAGTCCATTTGCCCATTGCAGCGAACTGGTAATCGCCGCTGAGCGTTCCACTCCATTTCGGTACATCAGGCAACGGATCGCCATCCAGGCCGTCAATGAGAGGCTGCACCGTGACCGGTACGTCCTGTGTCAGTTCGGCGTCCGTGTATGCGCCGTTCAAGCTCAGGGTCAGCCGCTCGATCGGTGTCCAGGTTACGTCCGCTTCGACGCCCTGGCTGCGCGCGTTGCCGCCGTTGATGTTGACGCCCGTGTTGTTCACATCGGCGAGAAGCTGGATATGCTTCCAATTGATGAGAAAGACATCGGCATCGAATGACAGGTTTGCATCGGACAGATCGCTTTTCACGCCTGCTTCATAATCCGTGAGCGAGTCTGAGCCATACAGTTGCGGAACGCCGGCCACTCCGCCCACGGGCTGGGCGTTCGGACCGCCAGGACGGAAGCCCGTGGCCACGCGCGCGTAGAATACAGTTTGCTCATCGAGTTTATAGCGCGCGTCGGCCGACCACGTGAACGTGTTTCCGCTCGAATTGCCGAACTCCGGCGTGGGAAGCAGAACCGGCGGCGTGCCGCCGAACTCATAATCCGATTGATGGTTCGTAGAATAACGGCCGCCAACGCTCAAATCGAATTGTGGCGTGATGTGATAAGTGGCGTTCGCGAAAGCGGCAATTTCGTTGTAATTCGCGTCAAGCTGCAGGGTGGCGCCGGTAAGCGCGAGGGGGCCGTGGAACGACGTAACAAGCGCTTGTGCCAGAGAGGACATCTCGTTGGTATAGTAGCCGCCGATCAGCCAATCGAACGGACCGTTGCCAGGATCGGAGGCGAGCCGCACTTCCTGCGTGAACTTGCCTTGATGCAGAAAGCCCTCCACGTCAGCGCCTTCCGTAGCCGTGGCGTCCTCGAAGCTGTAATCGTGCAGGATGTCGAAGCTGGACGACGAGGTAAGCGTCGCCCAGTCGAGATCCCAATTCACGGTGGCATTATAGAGATAGTAGCGAACGCCGTCGGGTTCTTCCGCTGTACGCTGCTGGACATAGTCGCCATATTTTGGCCTGAAACCGTCACCGACCAGCACGACATCTTCGGAATTTGAATTGCCGGCGTCGAGTTGCTGAGTCATTGCGTTGATGCGCACCGTCAACTTGCTTGTCGGCTGCCAGAGGATCGAAGCTCTGCCGCCTTCGCTGCGCAGATCGTTGGTGTGGTCATGGCCGAGATAGGCGTTCGTTATGTACCCCGGCGTCTCCGAGTAAAAGCCGACGGCGCGTACCGCCAGATCGTCGCCGAACGGGATATTCACCATGCCACGGGCGGAACCGTCAGAGCCGCCGTGATCTTCACTAAAGGCACCAAGCTCAAAGGAATCGTCGAAGCCGCTGGGATCGGGCGCGTTGGTCACGAATCGCAGCACGCCACCTTCCGCTGCCGCGCCGTAAAGCGTGCCTTGCGGGCCGCGCAGCACTTCCACGCGGGCCATGTCGTAAGTATCGAGATTGGGAGCGGTGTCGGCGGCGTTTGCCAGCGCGTTGCTGGAGCCAAAAGGAGTCTCGTCGATATAGGTGCCGACCGTCGAACCGACGCCGCCCGCATTGATGCCGCGCAAAGTCAGATCGGGATGCGTGGGGTCCGATTCCGTCAGGCTCATGCCGGGAATGTTGTCGACGATATCCTCGTAACTGCGCGCGTTCAGCTTATCGAGGTCTGCCTGACCCAGAACGCTCACCGACATGGGAACGTTCTTGACTTCCTCCGAGCGTTTGCTCGCAGTAACCACGACCTCTTCGATGTTGGGTGCAGAAGCGTCTGCCGCCGCCGCCGCGCCTGCGAACGCCAGCGCCGAAATCGAACCCAGTAGCGCGCTCAGGCGCAGCGATCGTGTTGTCATAATTGCCCCCAAAATGACTTGCCTGGTCATCAAAAGATGACCGCAATTTTCTGTTTATGCAACATATTTCCGTTTGTGGCAAACTCGACAATTGCGGCGAACCGCCCTACGTTCCCGCGAACGGAGACAGGAATGGCCGAAAAACGGCTGGCATTGACGGAAAAAAGGCCGGAGGTCGGCAACACAGCCCGCCCGGGCGCGGCGCTGCGCGCGCTTCGCATGCAGCGCGGCTGGACCCTGGCGGAGGTCAGTCAACGCACCGATCTGCCGATCTCCACGCTCTCCAAGATTGAAAACGACCGCGTCTCGCTGACCTATGACAAGCTCGCGCGCATCAGCACCGGTCTGGGCGTCGACATCTCGCAATTGTTCGCGCCGCAAGTCGTTGCCGGCGGCGCGGTGAATGGCAGGCGCTGCGTGACGCTCGCCGGCCAAGGCCAGGTCATCGAAACCGAGAACTACGGACACATTTATCCGGCTGCGGATTTCCTCAACAAGCGTTTCGTGCCGGTGATCGCCGATTTGCATGCCCGCACGCTGGCGGAGTTCGGCGAGATGATCCGTCATCCCGGCGAGGAATATGCCTACATCCTGGAAGGCATCGTGGAGTTCCATTCGGAACTCTACGCGCCGCTCACCCTGCGCAAGGGCGACTCGCTTTATTTTGACAGCGGCATGGCGCACGCCTATCTCGCTGCGGAGTCCGGGTCCTGCCGAGTGCTGTCAATCTGCTCGGGCCCGGAATCGCACCTCATGGAAGCGCTGAAGCGCGACACCAAGCCCAAGCCACGCAAGCGCAAATAACTCAGCCTCGACCCAGCGGGTCGCGCACCCGCGGGTAGAAATCCTGATCGCGCTTCTTCTTGTAATCGATGCCCGCAAAATCCATCTGGATCGCGCCCGGCGTGGACACCGGAACGATCTGATCCGCGATCGGTCCGAACAGCGCCTGGAAATGCCAGCTCGATTTGACCGCGATCACGCGCTTGCTCTTCAGATCGATGCCGAGCCCGGTGAAGGCGTCCGGCGCGAAAGTCTGCGTCCGCGTGGACATCAGCACCACGTCGATGCCGCCGGTTTCGATCCACACCGAATCGCCCATCTGACAACGCGCCGGGCCCAGTCCTTGCTGATCGTGATCGGCGCGAACCGCCTTCACGGTCACAACCAGGTCGATTGGCTCGCCCGAAGCGGGCCCGCATTTTCCGCCGATGCGCAACGGAAGCGTCGCGCCGACACCGGCCTCCGCGCAGGCTTGCACGGCAATGGGATCCCAGATGCAGCCGAATGCGGCGTCGCGCGTGCCGGCGTCCAGCATCGCGCGCAGCAGCGAGACGTTGTCGCTTGGCGCGCCGCCGCCGGCATTGTCCGCGGTGTCCGCCATCACGACGCAGCCGTTGGATTCGCGCGCGGTCGCGACGGCCTTGTCGATCTTCGGAAAACGCGGCAGCAGAGCATCGCGCGCATCGTAGATCGCATGACCGAATTCGCTGGCCACATCTTTGGCGAGATTTGTATTGCCATCCGCGATGACCAGAACCTTGGAGCCCGTTTCCGGCGTATCGCCCCAGGGAAATCCGTGAGCGAAACTGATGGAAAGGATGTTCGCCCGTTTCTCCGCCGCCTGCATGCTGTCCACCAGACTGCGCATCGGCTCGGTGGTCGTGGGATAGAAGCCCACCATGCGGCAATCGAACAGATGCGACACCGGTTTGAGGCGCCCTTGCACGGCGCCGACGCAGATGTCGAACAACTCTTGGCCGCGTTCCATGTAGTCCGTGTGCGGATATTCCTTCATGAGGACGATCGCCGTCGCCTTCTCGAGCATCAGCGGCGTCAGATGGCAATGTGGATCGAGTTCGGCGCCGATGGCGGCTTTCGGGCCCACAATGTCGCGCACACGAGAGAGGATGTCGCCCTCGCAGTCGTCGCAGCCTTGCGAGACCATTGCGCCGTGCAGGAACAGCAGCACCACGTCGAATGGCCCTTTGCTTTTCAGATCGCTCAGGATCTCGTCGCGCAGCGTCTCGTAATCCTTCTGCACCGCGGGGCCCGAAGGTTGCGCGAAGGCGAAAAGACTTTCGACGAATTCGAAGCCTTGCGCCCGACAAAGGTCGCGCCAGCCGGACGCCAGAACGCCCATCTCCGAATCCTTGCCGCGCGTCGTGGCATCGCCGCGATAAGGGCCTTCTTCCGAAAATCCGCGCATGCCGGTGGGCCACGGCGCGAAGGTGTTGGTTTCCGTAATGAGACCGGCGGTGAACACGCGCATGGCATTTCGTCCGATTTTCCGATTGAGAAAAAAATTTCTCTAGAGTAAAACCGCGTTGGTTTCAATCGCTTCAGGGCCCGAAAACGCCGATGCAGCCAGCAACAGACAGCATCCGGCGCTATCCGCCGGCGGCCAGAGGCTGGTGGGCGGTTGCCATTTTCGCGATCGCGGCAGTGCTTTCCTATACCGACCGCCAGATTCTGGCGCTGCTGGTCGATCCTATCCGCGGCGACCTGCATATATCCGACACCCAACTGAGCATTCTGCAAGGCGCGGCTTTCGCGGTGCTCTACTCCTTTATAGGCCTGCCGCTTGGCCGTGTTGCCGATCTTGTTCCACGGCGCGCCTTGCTGCTCTTCGCCGTTCTGATGTGGAGCCTCGGCACCATCGTCTGCGGCTACTCGCACAGCTTCGCGGGATTGTTCGGCGCGCGCCTGCTTGTCGGTATCGGCGAAGCGGCGCTGGCGCCGGCGGCGATGTCGTTGATCGGCGATTATTTCCCCGCCACCGCCCGCGCCACGCCGACGGGGGTATTCCTCACGGGCATGGTGATCGGCAGCGGCGCTGCCATCGGCATTGGCGGCGGCCTGCTGAGCGCCGCGCAGCATGCGGTGTTCGCCGGCATCCCCGTGATCGGCGCACTGGCGCCATGGCGGATCGTGCTTGTGGTCCTGGGAATTTCGGGGTTTCTCATCGCGCTGTTGTTCCTCACCCTGCGCGACCCGGTGCAGCGCGAATTCTCTTTTCGCGAGGTGAAGGCCAAGCTGCTGGCGCTGGAAGACGTCCTGCCCGTGTTCCGCGAACGCTATGCGATGCTGCTGCCACTTTACGCCGCGATGGCGATCGGCTCCATCGTGGACTATGCGATCGTCGCTTGGGCTCCCGCCCTGCTGTCGCGCAGCTTCGGCTTCTCGTCCGGAGAAATCGGCGCCAGCCTCGGCGGCGTCGCAGTGGTGGCCGGCTTGCTGGGAACGCCACTTGGCGGCTATGCGGCGGACTGGATGACGAACCGCTATGGTCCACTCGCGCGAATCCGGCTGTGCTGGACCGTCATGATCATCGGCTTCCTCGCGGCGCCCGTGGGCCTTTTCGCCAGCGCGACGCTGACCCTCGCCAGCGCCTTCTGCTGGATTCTGATTTCCTCCTTCACCGGCACAATCGGAATCGCGGCGACGCTGGATCTTCTTCCGCATGAAAGCCGGGGACTGGGCACGGCGACCATCGCCTTCTGCAATACCATTGTCGGGCTGGGACTCGGACCGACGCTCGTTGCGTTGGCGACCGATTATATCTACGGCTCGCCGTCGGCCGTGGGCCTGGCGATGAGCACCGTGGTCGCGCCCGCCGTGGGCGCCTGCACGCTGCTGTTTTTTTTCGCGGCGCATGCCATGCGCAACAGCAGGGTCGCGCTCGCATGAGCCCGCGCCCATTCGACATCGCCGTGATCGGCGCGGGAATTGCCGGTGCCTCCGTCGCCGCGGAACTCGCGCGCACCCACCGCGTCATTGTGCTGGAGCGTGAATCGATACCCGGCTACCACTCGACGGGACGCTCGGCTGCATTGTTCTCGGAGATCTACGGCAATGCCGTCGTGCGTGCCCTCTCGCGCGCCAGCCGGGCTTTCTTCTATTCGCCACCGGATGATTTTGCGCAAAGCGCGCTGGTTCGCCCGCGCGGATCGCTCTACGTCGCGCGCGGCGAGCAAATGCGCAAACTCGAAAGCTTCGCGGACAACCGCGACATCGCCAATTCGATCCGCAGAATAGCACCCGCCGAAGCATTGCGCCTGTGCCCCATCCTGCGGCCCGACTATGTGAACGGTGCGGTGCTCGAACCGGATGCCGCCGACGTCGATGTCGATGCGCTGCATCAGGGATATCTGCGCCGTTTCCGCGCCGCGGGCGGCACGCTGGCGCTGAATGGCGACGTACAAAATCTCGAATATCGTGACGGCCGGTGGCATATCGGCGCGGGCGACGAGACGATTGTCTGCAGCACCGTGATCAACGCTGCCGGCGCCTGGGCCACGGCGGTCGCCGCCAGTGCCGGGGCGACGCCGTGCAAGATACAGCCGTGCCGCCGCACCGCGGTGCTTGTCGAATTGCCGGCCGGCATGTCGGCGAACGACTGGCCCATGGTAATCGACATAGAGGAATCGTTTTATCTGAAACCCGATGCCGGCCTTCTCCTGATTTCGCCCGCCGACGAAACGCCGGTGACGGCCTGCGACGTGCAGCCGGAAGAATTCGATATCGCGGTTGCCATCGACCGCATCGAACGCGCCACGACGCTGAAGATCGCGCGCGTCCGCAAGCGCTGGGCCGGGCTGCGCTCGTTTGCGCCGGACCGATCGCCCATCATCGGCTTCGACCCTGAGTTGCCCGCGTTCTTCTGGCTCGCGGGACAAGGCGGCTATGGAATTCAAACCGCTCCCGCTGCCGCCCGACTGGCGGCGACGCTTGTCCGCGGCGAGGCCATCCCGCCGGAACTGGCCGGCGTTTCGGTTGCAGATCTTTCGCCGGCGCGTTTCGGCGTTCGTCAGAGCGCGACACGCGCCCTGGAATCGGAACGCTGAATCAGCCCCAATGCATCTGATGCTGCTGCACGGAATAATGCCGCGACGCCCAGAACGCCCGCGACAGCGCATCGATGACGGCATGCGTCATACCTGAGCAGGTTTCCGCGCCGCCCAGATCCGCCGTGAACCGACCTGACTTTTGCACCTGAGTCACCGCATTCTCGATCGCGTCGGCTTCTTGCGTGCGATCCAGGCCGTAACGCATCAGCATCGCCGCCGACAGGATCGCGCCGGCTGGATTGGCAAGATCGCGGCCTGCGATGTCCGGCGCCGAGCCGTGGATCGGCTCGAACAAGCCCGGCTGCCGGGTGCCCAGCGACGCCGAGCCCAGCAATCCGATGGAGCCCGGCAGCATGGACGCTTCGTCGCTCAGGATGTCGCCGAACATGTTCTCGGTCAGCAGCACGTCGAAGTCGCGCGGCTTCTGGATCAGGCGCATCGCCGCGGTGTCCACCAGCATGTGATCGAGCGCGACATCCGGATACTCGGCTTTGTGGATCCGGTTGACGGTGTCGCGCCATAGCCGGCTCGTCTCCATGACGTTCGCCTTGTCCACCGAGGTGACATAACCACGCCGCTTCTGTGCCGCATCGAAGGCAATGCGTGCCACGCGCTCGATCTCCGCCACGGTGTAGACGCACAGATCGCTCGCCGCCTTTGCGTCGCGCTTCTTTTCGCCGAAATAGGCACCGCCGGTGAGCTCGCGCACGATCAGCAGATCGACGCCTTTGACGATCTGCGGCTTCAACGGCGAATGGGCCAGCGTCGCCTCCGTCACCTTCACCGGGCGCAGATTGGCGAACAGGCCGAGCGCTTTTCGGATTCCCAGCAATCCCTCTTCGGGTCTGCGCGTGCCGCCATCCCATTTCGGCCCGCCGACGGCGCCGAGAAATGCCGCATCCGAGGCGATGCAGGCATCGAGCGTGCGCTGGGGCAATGGCTCGCCGGTGGCATCGATCGCGGCGCCACCGATCAATTCTTCGCTGAATTCGAGATCGACATCGAACAACTCCGCTGCCGCGGCCATCACATGCTTGGCGGCGGTGGTGACTTCGCGGCCGACACCGTCGCCGGGCAGCAATACGATCCTGAACGTGCTCATGCGGCTACTCTCTTTTCATAATCTTCGATTGCGGGCAGGTGCGTTATCAGCCAGCCGAGAGTATCGACTCCGTCGAGCAGACAGCGGCGCGCAAAGGATTCGACCGCGAACTTCGCCACGTGATTGCCGAAGCGCAGCTCGCAGGATTCCAGATCGATGGTGGCGTTCTCGCCGGTGCGCGCGGCGAGTTCGTTCCAGGTTTGCTGATCGACCACCACCGGAAGCAGCCCGTTCTTCAGCGCGTTCGATGTGAAGATGTCAGCGATCTCGGTGGAGACGACCGCGCGGAAGCCGAAATCGGTCAAGGCCCAGGGCGCGTGTTCACGCGACGAGCCGCAGCCGAAATTGCGGCCCGCGACCAGGATGCGATGCGCGCAGGGCGCGATGCGGTTCAGGATCGTGTCGCCATGCGCCCTGCCCTCGGCGTCGTAGCGCCAATCGTAGAACGCAAGCTTGCCGAGCCCATCGCGCGACGTGGTGGTCAGGAAGCGCGCCGGAATGATCTGGTCGGTGTCGATGTTCTCCTGCGGCAGCACGACCGTGCGCGAAGTCAGTGTAGTGAAGGGCGTCATTTATTGTACTCCCAGATAGGGCCGCGGATCGGCGATGTGCCCGGCGATGGCGGAGGCCGCGGCGGTCGCGGGACTTGCCAGCACCGTGCGCGCGCCAGGGCCTTGGCGGCCTTCGAAATTGCGATTGGAGGTCGACACCGCGAGCTGTCCGGGTGCCACCAGATCGCCGTTCATGGCGATGCACATGGAGCACCCCGGCAGCCGCCATTCCGCGCCGGCCGCGAGGAACACATCGTGCAGCCCTTCGGCTTCCGCTTGCTGGCGCACGGCTTCGGAGCCTGGAACCACAAGTGCGCGCACGCTGCTTTTGACTTTGCGGCCGCGCATCACCTCCGCAGCGGCGCGCAGATCGGGCAAGCGGCCATTGGTGCAGCTTCCGATGAACACGACGTCGACCGGCGTGTCGGCGAGGACAGTTTGCGTGTGCATGTAATCGCGCGCGCGTTCGGCGGATGGCGAGCCGGGACGCGGAACGGATGCGCCGATAGCGATGCCAGTATCCGGTGTGGTGCCCCATGTCGCCACGGGTTGGATCTTCGATGCATCGATCCGCACTTCACGGTCGAACACCGCGCCTTCATCCGACACCAGGGCGCGCCATTGCGAAGCCATACTGTCGAACGCCTCGCCTTGCGGAGCGCGCGGCCGGCCGCGCAACCAGTTTATCGTCGTCTCGTCCGGCGCAATCATCCCGGCGCGCGCGCCCATTTCGATGGACAGATTGCACACCGTCATGCGGCCTTCCATATCGAGCGCGCGGATTGCCTCGCCCGCATATTCGACCACGCAACCGGTGCCACCGCCGATGCCGAGTTCGGCAATGATCGTGAGCGCCAGATCCTTGGCGCTCACCCCCGGCTGAAGGCTACCGTCCGCGGTGACGCGGATGGTTTTGGGCTTGCGCTGCAACAGGCATTGCGTCGCCAGCACATGACCGACTTCCGAGGTGCCGATGCCGAACGCCAGCGCGCCGAAGGCGCCATGCGTGGCGGTGTGGCTGTCGCCGCAAACCACCACCGTGCCCGGCCATGTCAAACCAAGTTCCGGCCCGATGACGTGCACGATGCCGCGATGAGGACTGTCCCATCCGGCAAGCGCGATGCCGTGCTCGCGGCAATTCTTCTCCAGCGTCGCGACCTGATCGCGCGCTTGCGGCGTCACGTAAGGCCGTTCGCCCTTCGCATTGGGGGGCAGCGTGGGCGTGGAATGATCGAGCGTCGCGAAGGTGCGATCCGGGCGGCGCACTTTGACGCCGCGTTCGGCCAGCGCCGTGAACGCCTGCGGCGAGGTCACTTCATGGACAAGATGCAGATCGACATAGAGCACCGCAGGCCGGTCATCGGCCTCCGGTTCCACGACATGCGCGTCCCAGACTTTCTGGAATAGCGATCTAGGCTGCTTCGAAGACATGCTTCTTCTCCACTGCTTTGACCGGCTCCAGCCAGCGATGATCGGGAACGGAGCCATCGAACAATCCGTGGAAGCGCGCCTGCAGGCGCTTCGTCATCGGGCCCGGACCGTTGGCGCGCGTGGCGATACCGTCCACCGCGCGCACCGGCGTGATCTCCGCCGCCGTGCCGGTGAGGAATATCTCGTCGGCGATGTAGAGAATCTCACGTGGCAGGATCTGTTCCACGATCTCGAAGCCTTCCTCGCGCGCCAGCGTCATCACCGTGTCGCGCGTGATGCCGATAAGGATGGAGGACGCGGCGGGCGGTGTGAGGATACGCCCTTCCTTCACCACGAACAGGTTTTCGCCCGCGCCTTCCGACAAACGCCCGTCCGTGCCGAGCGCGATGCCCTCGACAAAGCCGCGCATCCGCGCCTCGCGGCCAATGAGGTAGCCGTTCAGATAATTGCCGCCGGCTTTCGCCGCCGTTGGCACTGTGTTCGGCGCAAAGCGCGCCCAGCTCGACACGCAGACATCGACGCCGCGCCTCTGGCCCTCGTCGCCGAGATAGGCGCCCCACGGGAACGCGGCGATGGCAACATCGACGTTCATCGCCTCCGGAGCCGGCGTCACGCCCATGCCGCATTCGCCCAGATAGGCGATCGGGCGCACATAGGCGCTGGCCAGATCGTTCTTGCGCACAACCGTCTTGCACGCCTCGGCAAGCTCCTGCGCCGAATAAGGGAGTTCGATGCCATACATGCGCGCGGAATCGACCATGCGGTTCATGTGATCGGTAACGCGGAACCCGCAGGGGCCTTGCGGCGTGTCGTAGACGCGGATGCCTTCGAACACCGACGTGCCGTAATGCAGCGCATGCGTCATCACATGCACCGTGGCGCTGGCCCAGGGCACGATGCGCCCGTTCATCCAGATGTGCTCAGCCAGCGGCTTCATTGTAGGTCTCCTGAACGTTCGCGCGATTCATCCGCGCGGATTTGTTGAAAGCATCGACGAAAGCGCGAACCCCGGCCCACAGCGGATCGGCCCCCTGTCCGTGACCGCGCCAGCTTTCGCCCGCGATGCGCACGACGGTTTCGGCCGCGGCGTCGGCATTGGTGCCGTAGCCGGCCTGGCAAATCTCGATTTCCTCGACCTCCGCCTCTTGTCCCGCAGCCTGGCGGACGGCAAAGAATGCAGCCTCCATTGCAGTCTCGCCGATGGCGACATGGGTGGAGGAGTCGTCGCCTTGCGACAGTTCGACCACTGCGACCGCGCGGCTCTTGCCGGATTTGTCGGTGCGCGCTTCCAGACGGGTGAGCGACCAGCCCTGCTCCGCAACGCGGCCATTGGCGAGGATGGCGTGCATCTCTTCGTCATCGAGCGCGCCGATCTCATCGGCCCGGGCCTTGAACGCGCCGAACACGTGCGTCAACGCGGCGCTGTCCAACTCGTAGCCCAGTTCGCGCGCGCGCTTGCTTACGGCGTGACGTCCGGAATGCTTGCCCAGCACCAGCTCATTGGTGCTGACGCCGACATCTTCCGGACGCATCACTTCATACGTGCGCGCATCCGCCATCACGCCGTGCTGATGAATGCCGGCCTCATGCGCGAAAGCATTCTTGCCGACCACGGCCTTGTTGCGCACCAGCGGAGAACCCGTCGTGCGAGAGACAAGGCGGCTGATCGCGGCGAGCTTCGTGGTGTCGATGCTGGTGGTGAGATCGAAAAGATCCGCGCGGGTGCGCAGCGCCATCACGACTTCTTCCAGCGCGCAGTTGCCGGCGCGTTCGCCGATGCCGTTGATGGTGCATTCGATCTGGCGGGCTCCCCCTTGCACCGCGGCCAGGCTGTTCGCCACCGCCATGCCCAGATCGTTGTGGCAATGCGCGGAGAACCGCGCGCCTGGCGCGCGGACGCTCGCCACGATGCGCTGAAACAGCTTGCCGATCTCGTCCGGCGTCGAATAACCGACGGTGTCGGGCACGTTGAGCGTGGCGGCACCTGCATCCGCCACCGCCTGCAGCACCTCGATCAGGAATTCCGGCTCGGTGCGGATGGCGTCTTCCGCGCTGAACTCCACGTCATCGCAATATTGCCGGGCGAATGCCACTGAGCGCACCGCAGCTTCCATCACCTGCGCGCAGGACATCTGCAGCTTGAATTCGCGGTGGATCGGGCTGGTGGCGAGGAAGATGTGGACGCGGCGCTTCTTCGCCGGTTCCAGCGCCCGCACCGCGGCTTCGATATCCGCGATGGACGCACGCGCGAGGCTACAGATCGTGGGACCGTGGATCGCTTGCGCGATGGCGCGGATGGCTTCTTCGTCGCCGGGAGACGCCGCGGCGAAACCCGCCTCGATGATGTCCACGCCCAGATCGCGCAGCGCCGCTGCCACGCGCAGCTTTTCGGCCACGCCCATGCTGAAGCCGGGCGCCTGTTCGCCGTCGCGCAGCGTGGTGTCGAAGATCATTACGTGCCCATCGGCATCGTTGTTCTCTACGCTACGCATGGTACCGCCTCCTCACTGCGAGAGGCATCGAAGCGGCGCACGCCGTAGAGCCGGTCGATCTGGCGATGGAGCACATCGACATGGCGGCTGTCATCGCGCGGGCTGACATGGATGGCCATCGTGCGGTTCTCGCCCGCGCCTTCCATGACCATGCCGTCGATGTGAAAGCCGCGGCGCTCGATGAGCCCGATAATCCGCAGGAGCGAGCCTTCCGCGCGATCGAGTTCGACGTGAATGGTTTTGCTCATGGCTTACTCCTCCATCATTTCATGATTGCCCTTGCCCGGAGGCACGAGCGGCCAGACGTTTTCCGCGGGGTGAATGATTGCGTGCGCGAGGCACGGGCCTTCGGCAGCCAGCAGGCGCGCAATCGCGCCGGGCACATCGCTGCGCTTCTCGACGCGGAATGCTTCGATGCCGAAGGCTTGCGCCACTTTCACGAAATCCGGATTGTCGGAAAGATCGATTTCGCTGTAATTGCGTTCGTAGAACAGCTCCTGCCACTGGCGCACCAGCCCCAGCGAGGAATTGTCCAGCAGCAGGATTTTCAGCGCGATGCCGTAACGCTTCAGCGTCGCCAGCTCCTGGATATTCATCATGATGGAACCGTCGCCGCAGATGGCCACGACCTGCGCATCGGGATTGGCGAGCTTGGCGCCGATGCCGGCGGGCAATCCGTAGCCCATCGCGCC
>DASXFK010000146.1:0-34767 GCA_036489635.1 Rhizomicrobium sp.
GGTCTGGTTACCGACCACGTCGTCGTGATCCTTGATGGCGCCGATGCGGCGGATGTCGAGGCGCACCGAGGAATAGAATTTCAGCGCATTGCCACCCGTGGTCGTCTCCGGATTGCCGAACATGATGCCGATCTTCATGCGGATCTGGTTGATGAACAGCACGATGGTATTCGACTTGGAGATCGAGCCGGTGAGCTTGCGCAGCGCCTGGCTCATCAGCCGTGCCTGCAAGCCGGGCAAAGAATCGCCCATCTCGCCTTCCAACTCCGCCTTGGGTGTCAGCGCGGCAACGGAGTCGATCACCACAATGTCCACGCCGCCCGAACGCACCAGGGTGTCGGTGATTTCGAGGGCCTGTTCGCCGGTGTCGGGCTGCGAAATCAGCATTTCGTCGATATCGACGCCCAGCTTCTTGGCGTAACCCGGATCGAGCGCGTGTTCGGCATCGACATAAGCGGCAATGCCGCCCTTCTTCTGAACCTCGGCCACCACATGCAGCGCCAGCGTCGTCTTGCCGGAGGATTCAGGGCCGTACACTTCAATGACGCGGCCGCGAGGCAACCCGCCAATGCCCAGCGCGATGTCGAGGCCGAGCGAGCCGGTGGAAACCGTGTCGGTGTCCACGCCCAGATCGCGCTGGCCGAGCTTCATCACGGAGCCCTTGCCGAAAGCGCGGTCGATCTGGCTGAGCGCTGCCTCCAGCGCCCGCTTGCGCTCGTTGTTCTCTTTGTCTTCCTTGCCCACGACCCGCAAAACCGCCTCTTTCATGACCGGTGATCTCCTTCTGGCATGACGCCCTCAGTGGCGCAACGAAAGGCAATGTACGCTGTTTGTTCCAGTTTGCAAGCCACTGGTTAATGCGTTGGGAAACCTGGAAAATACTAGGTCTTGTTCTATGAGTGTTCGCGAAACCTGAAAGTGGGCGATGACGCCGAATCGGTGGCTCGAAATCGAGCGATTCAGGAGCCTGGCGGCGCGGCCGGTGGCGGGGTGCCGGTGTTGGTGGACGCGGCGTTCACGGCGTGGGGGAGCACCGTGGCCAGTTTTTGCGCCAGCTCGTCGGGCGTCATTCCCGACTTCGCGGCGAGTTCGTTGATCGTCTGCGTGCCGAAAGCCTGATGCATCTGGTCCGGCGTCGCGGGCGCGGCCATCGGCCCTTCCGACATCCATGAACTCACCGAGGATCCCAGACCTTGCGTCTGCAACTGATTCACCACGCCGCCGATGCCGCCGTGGCGCTGCAGGATGCCGTTGACGACATAGACCATCTCGGCGCCGACCATGCCCTCGACCAATCCATCCAGCATTCCCATGACGCGATCCTTTTGTGTGCGGGGGAATATAGCCATTCAACCCCAACGATGTCATGGCCCGGCTTGACCGGGCCACCCAGTAGAGATGCGTCAGCATCTCAATGACTTTCTTGCGCGCGCAGACGCGCGCTTACTGGGTGGCCCGATTGAATCGGGCCATGACAATTTTGGGTTGGGTAGGAAGCTAGAACGAGACGCAGTCCTCGCCATCGACGCGCATCACCGATTGCTGGTGGAACTGCTTCTTGTAGGCGTCGCGAATGGCGTCGAGTGCGGTGTCCGCTTTCGCGTCCGGCGTATGCCAGATGAGCAGCATGCGAGAGCGTTCCTTGGTGATGGCGCCGTTGTCGGCTTTCCATTGGCCGTAACCTTCCAGCGCGGTGAGCCCATCGGGAAAACGCGGCGTAACTTCTTTGCTCAAGAACCGATGCCAAGCACTTTCGGAAACTTGCCCCGCCCCGAACAGCAATTCCGTCCGCGCCATGGATCGCGCCGGCGGTTTACAATCGCGCGCGAAGACCGGCGCAGCGATGAGAAGCAGAAGGATCGGCAGGGTTCGCAGCATCGCTGCAGACTATCACGAATCTCCTGTGGGGCTCGGTGCCTCTGTGTGAAAATCCTTTCTCACACAGAGGCACAGAGGCACGGAAGATCGTTCAGGGCTTCACGAATTTCAGCATGTACTGGTCGGTATGGCCCTGGACGGATTTGTCGAAGATCGGCTTGGTGTGGTCGTCGCTCGTGCGATGCAGCGCGTCGCCCTCACCCGCCAGTTTGAACCCGGCGGCTTCGACTTCGCGGATCACTTGCGCCTTCTCGATGCGATGCAGCACCGCGATCTGCGCCTCTGTGGTGCCCGGATTGGCCTGATGGTCGAGGATGAAATAGATGCCGCCCGGCTTCAGCGCGTCGAACACCTCCTTGTTGAAGGTAGGAATCGCGACGGGATTGTATTTGGCGATGTGCAGGTCGTGATAGTTCTGCGTGATCCAGAACATATCCACCTTCACCGGCAGAAGATGCACATCGCCGAACTGGCCGTTCTGCATGGTGACGTTGTGATCTTTCACCGCGGCGGCGACTTTCTCATTCGAGCCGTCGTCCCATTTCGTGTTCTCGATGCCATAAACATGTCCGGACGGACCCACCACATCGCTCAGCATGCGGGTGAAATAGCCGCCGCCGGGCGCCAGTTCGCCCACCGTCATGCCGGACTTCACGCCGGAGAAGGCAAGCGTTTCGGCCGGCAGCCGGATTGCATCGCGATCGGTGTCGGCCTTGGGACGCGAGGTGTCGGCAACCGCGCTCGTCACATAATCCGGCACCGACGCCGCGACCGCCGCACCGCTCACCGCGAACGCCAGCAACGCCGCGCCCAAAATCATTTTCTTCATGGAAATCTCCCCGGAAAGTCGGGCGGACTCTAGCGGCGCGGGCGCGGGCCGTCGCACACATTCGCGTTAGCTACATTGCCAAAAGAGTCAGGATTTGACGGTGGACAGCACGTCCTTCACCTTGGCGGCGAGCTGCTTGATGCCGAAGGGCTTGGGCAGGAAGTGCAGGTCGGAGGCGTTCTCGTCGTTTTTGCGGAACACTTCCTCTGCATAGCCGGACATGAAGATCACCTGCACTTCGGGGCGCAAACGCCTCACCGCGCGCACCATGGTGGGGCCGTCCATGCCCGGCATCATCACGTCGGTGACGACGAGATGGATGGTGCCTGTGTGATTGCGCACGATCTCCAGCGCTTCCTCGCCGCCCGGCGCTTCCAGCACAGAATAGCCGCGCATGGTCAGCGCGCGCGCCGCGAAACTGCGCACCGGCGCTTCGTCCTCGACCAGCAGGATCGTGTCTTGTCCCGTGATGTCGCGCAGCGCGGGGCGCTCGGCTTCCACCGGCGCGGCGTCGCCCCGATAGCGCGGCAGGTAGATGCGGAACGCGGCGCCTTTGCCCGTTTCGCTGTCGACGGTGATGTAACCGCCCGTCTGCTTGACGATGCCGTATACGGTGGCGAGCCCAAGACCGGTGCCCTGGCCGACATCCTTGGTGGTGAAGAAGGGATCGAAGATCTTGCCCAGATGCTCCGGCGCGATGCCGCTGCCGGTGTCGGCGACTTCGATGCGCACATAATCGCCCGCGGGCATGATGGCGGTGCCGAACGCGGAATCGCTGGCGAAGGTTTCGTTCGCCGTGGCGATGGTGATGCTGCCGCCTTTGGGCATGGCGTCGCGCGCGTTGACGACGAGATTGATGATGGCGTTCGAAATCTGCTGGCCGTCGGCATAGACGAGCCACAGATCGGCGGCCTGATCGAGCTCCACCTTGATGCCTTCGCCGACGAGGCGGCGCAGCAACTGCGCCAGATCGCCGAACGCATCGCGCAGGTTGAGCGGCCTGGGCTGCAAGGTCTGCTGGCGCGAGAAGGCGAGAAGCTGCGTGATGAGGTTGGCCGCGCGCAGCGCCGTCTGGCGGATTTCGTTGATCTCGCGGAACGACGGATCGCCCGCGTGATGGCGCATCAGCAGCATATCGGAATTGCCGATGATGACGGTGAGCAGGTTGTTGAAGTCATGCGCCACGCCGCCGGCGAGCTGGCCCACCGCCTGCATCTTCTGCGACTGCGCGAACTTCGTCTCCAGCGCCTTCTGCTCGGAAACGTCGATCAGATAAAGGATCGCGGTGCCGCCGCCGGCGGGGCTTGCGAACAGTTCGGCCATGCGATCGGCATGGACGAGCGGGCGCAGCTCGACGGATTGATGGGCGGCGCCGTTTTCGATCGCGCGGGCGATGAGCTGCGCCGCGGCCGCGCGATGGCCGTCCGCGATCAAATCGCTGAACTGCCGGCCCTGCGCCGCGCCGAAGAATTCGGTGAAGCACGGATTGGCTTCGATGATTTTTCCTGCCGCATCCGCCATCGCCACGCCCACCGGCGCATCGCGCAGCGCGGAGAGACCGGCTTGCTGCGTCTTGCCGGCCGCGCGCTCGGAGCCGGCGTCGGCGGGTGCCGCGGATTGGGGTTCAGCCGGCCGCGGCGCGAACCACCAGGCGGTCTGCTTGTCGCGCAACGGACGCACCGCGGCGGTCAGCTCGACCCCGGGGCCGACCGTCAATGCCTCTTCGCGCGGCTGGCCTTCTGCCGCCGCGCGCGCCAGGCGGTAGAGCGTGGGCGACGAGGCATCGCCCGTCAGCATCAGGACGGGCGGGGGCGCGGCTTCGCCGGGTTTCACGTTTGCGAGCTGGCAATACGCGTCGTTGCAGTCGAGCACTGCGCCATCGGCGCCCGTCACCACCCAGGCGACATTGGCGTGCGACGCCGCCTCGGCAATGCGCCGCGCCTCGCTGGCGCTGAGCGTCTGGCGCGGCCAGACCGCGAACAGGACCAGGCAAGCGACCGCGCCGATTCCGGCGACGAGGATGATGCCCGTCCAGCCCGCGGAATGGGGATAGACCACCGCCGGAACGGCCGCCGCCACGGCCAGCAAGGCAAATCCCAGCGCCGCCCAGCGCCAGGCGCCCGGCGCCAGCCCGAAATTGCCGCGCGTGTTGGATGGCCCCGCGTTCATCTGGCCTGTTGGACCGCCTCTCGAATCGCGAGAGGAGCGTATCAGTGCCTGATCTGGCCGGTAAGGCGCATGACGTAGCCGATGACCTGCGCCACGGCCTTGAAATGCTCGGGCGGCACCGCCTCGTCGAGCTCCACCGTGGCGTAGAGGGCGCGGGCGAGCGGCGCGTTCTCTACCACGGGCACGTCGTTTTCCTCGGCCACTTCGCGGATTTTCAGGGCCAGCGAATCGACACCCTTGGCGACGCAGACCGGCGCGGCCATCTTGCCGCTCTCGTATTTGAGCGCGACGGCGTAATGGGTCGGGTTCATGATGACGACGGTGGCCTTGGGAACTTCGGCCATCATGCGCTTCCTGGCGCGCTCGACGCGGATTTGCCTGATCTTGCCTTTGATCAGCGGATCGCCTTCGGCCTGTTTGTATTCGTCCTTGATCTCCTGCTTGCTCATGCGGTTGCGCTGGAGGAAGCGATAGCGCTGCAGCATGTAATCGCCGACGGCGATCACCGCCAGCACAGCCAGCGCCGACGTCAGCATGTGCACGACGATGTGCGAAAGCTGCGCCGCGATCGCCGCCGGCGATTGGGTGAGCGCGTTCTGCAAGGTCAGGCGCAGCGGCCAGACCGTCGTCCACACCGCGACGGCGACGATGGCCATCTTGATGAGGCCCTTGCCGAGATTGGTCACGCCTTCGAGGCCGAATATGCGTTTCAGCCCGGAGAGCAGAGAAAGCTTGGACAGATCGGGCGCCAGCCGCGAGGCGGAGAACACCGGGCGATGCTGCAACACATGGCCGGCGACGCCCATCAGCATCAGCACCCCGAAGATCGGCGCCAGCAGCAACGCCAGCGACGTCAGGCAATGGCGCAGCAGCAGCATCGCGCCGCCCGGATCGACTGCGAGCTGGTCGGGCTGCTCGAGGAAAATGCGAAAGTCGCCGATGAAGCCCGTCGCGGCGCTGCGCGCGAACATCGAAAACGCGATGGCCACGCCCATCAGAAGCACGAAGCTGGTGACTTCCGTGCTTTTGACGACGTCGCCCTGCTCATGCGCCTGGCTGAGCCTTCGCTGGGTCGGCTCTTCGGTTCTTTGGGAGTCGTCGCGATCGTCCGCCATCAGCCGAAATGCCCCATCTGGGTGGCGAAATAGCTCAGGAACAGCGTCATCATGGCGCTAACGATCATCGCCATCAGCAGGAAGCCGGCGACGATGTTGATGGGAGCGGCAATGAAGAACACCTGAATCTGCGGCTGCATCCGCGCCAAAAGACCCATGGCCGCGTTCACCGCGAAGCCGAGAATGAGAAACGGCGCGGCAAGCTGCACGCCGAGGAGGAACGAGCCGCTGACCAGACGCACCGTCAGCTCGGCCATATCGCCGATGGGAAGTGGCGCGCCCGGCGGCAGCAAGGTGTAGCTGCCCACGATCGCGCCGATGGCCAGGTGATGCAGATTGGTCTCGAAGATCAGCACGGTGGCCAGAAGCGTGAGGAAATTGCCGACGACCGCGTTCTCCGCGCCCGTCGCAGGATCGAGTTGCTGCGCATAGGAGAGGCCGAGCTGCGTGGCGATGAGCGAACCGGCGATGGTCAGCCCGCTCATGACGATCTGCGACATCGCGCCGACCAGGAGGCCGGCGACGACTTCCTGCACGATGAGCGCGCCAAGCGCGAACATGTTGGTGGGCGCCTGCACGGGATACAAATGGGCAAGCTGCGGCGTTAGCGCCAGCGATATGCCCAGCGCCAAAAGCAAACGTACGCGCGGCGGCACGCCCGCCCCGCCGCCGATTCCCGGCAGCAGCATGACCATGGAGCCGGTGCGCGCGAAGACGAGGATATAGACGAGAACCAGCCCGGACAGATCGGCGAGGTGAAAATGGATCATGGAGTCACGCGGGCGCGCGGAGGAGAAGAAAAAAAGATTCACGCCGGTCCGTAGCGACAGCGTGAAAAACGACTTTGCCGCACACCTCCCGCATGGCCGCTAATAAGCCGCGATGCGCGCGGCGATCTGCATCATCAATCCGTGCATCGCCTGGCCCGCGAAAGGCAGCGTGACGAGCAGCATGAGGAAGATGGCGATGATCTTGGGCACGAAGACCAGAGTCATCTCCTGGATCTGCGTCAGCGCCTGCAGCAAGCCGATGCCCAGGCCCACGACCAATGCGGTCAGCATGGCGGGAGCCGCGATTTCCAGCAGCACCCAGATGGCCTGCCTGGCGAGGTCGATGGATTCGGCGCCGGTCATGGCGCCCTCCGGACGCAGAAGACAGGGCGCGGGGATCGGGGATCGGAAAAGTCTATAAGATATGTCTTCGGCACCATTGTCTGATTCCTGATTCCTGATTCCTGATCAGATCGGCATCTGCATGATGGACTGGTAGGCGGCGATCACCTTGTCGCGCACGGCGACAACGGTATCGAGCGTGAGCTCGGCGGAATTCACCGCTTGCACCACATCGACGATGTTGCCTTTGCCGGCGACCTGCTGGGTCGCCATCTGCTCGCCATGCTGGATGGTGCCGGCGGCATCTTTCATCGCGCTCGAGAGGAAATCGCCGAAGCCCGATGCGCTCGTGGCATTGGCGCCGGTCGCGGTGGAAGCTGTGCTCTCGCCGAGCTTGGCGAGCGCCTGATAGGCCGCCGTGGCGGCGGAAGGTGCGATGGTCATCTAGCCCTCACTTGTTCAGAAGATTGATGGTTTGCGACAGCATCGCCTTGCTCGCCTGCATCATGTCGACGTCGGCCTGGTAGGATTGCTGGGCCTCGCGCATGTCCATGATCTCGATCAGCGAGTTGACGTTGGGCGTCTTCACATAGCCCGACTTGTCGGCGGCGGGATTGCCCGGTTCGTAGCGGCGCTGGAAATCGCTCTGGTCTTCGATGGGCGCGCCTGACTGCACGGTGGTGGCATCGAGCTGGCGGTCGAACTCGCTCGACATCGTGGCGATCTTGCGCCGGTAGGGATCGCCGCCCGGCGTTTGCGCGGTGGAGTTCGCGTTGGCGATGTTCTCCGAAATGATGCGCATGCGGCTGGATTGCGCGCGCATGCCGGAGGCGGCGATCGCAAGAGAAGTGGTGAGATCCATCGGACGATCCTTTCCTAGGGCTGGCCGATGGCGGTGCGGAACATGCCGATCGCCTTGGCGTAAAGATTGGTCGCGGCCTGGTACTGCGCCTGAGTGTCGGCGACCTTCATCATCTCTTCTTCGAGCGACACGGTGTTGCCCGACGACGTGGCCTGCGCTTCGCTGCTGTCTTTGTCCTCGAACGGGGTGTTCTCGTTGGCGACGGCGATGTCGCGCGGATTGGTGAGTGCCAGCTGCGTGTTGAAGGCGGATGGCGACGCGTTCTTCAGCATGGTCTCGAAATCGAGCGGCTTCAGATCGCGCGCGGTGTAGCCGGGCGCATCGGCGTTGGCCACGTTCTGCGACAGCACGGTCTGGCGCGCATTCAGCCACGACATGCGTTCGCGCAACATGCCGAACAAGGGAACATCGGTGAAATTCATGGCAGCTCTCCGCTAACGGAAAATTAGCCCTAACAACACGCATCCTCGCGCGCGCCGATTAATCGCCGCTTAACAAAACCGAACCTTTTTGCCCGGCAAGAAACGCCAGCGCTTAACTCCCGATTAAGCCTAATGCTGTTGGATCGCGCGCATGGATATGATCGACATCGCCCGATATTTCAGCGCCCTTGTCCTGGTGCTGTCGCTGCTGGGTTTCGCAGCGCTGGCCGCGCGCAAATACGGTTTGCCGGGCATCGCGCGCGGCACCGTGAAAAAGCGGCTCGCCGTCGTGGAGACTTTGATGGTCGGCCCGCGCCAGAAACTTTTTCTCATCAAGCGCGACGGCGTGGAGCATCTGGTGTTGATGGGACCGCAAGGCGCCAACGTCATTGAAAGCGGGATCGCGCCGCAGCCCGATTTCGCGCACACGCTTTCTGCGGTGTCGGAAGCTGCACAATGAAAAACCTCGCCATCGCGCTCGTCGTGCTTGCCGCCCTGCTGATCGTGCCGGACATCGCGTTCGCGGCCGATGCCGCCGGCGCCGTGGCGTCTGCGGCGAGCCCGCTCAATATCGACGTTTCCGGCAGCGGCCTGTTCACCGACAAGATGATGCAGATCGTGGCGCTGATCACCATCCTGTCGGTGGCGCCCGCCATTCTCATCATGATGACGAGCTTCGTGCGCATCGTTGTGGTGCTTTCTCTGCTGCGCACGGCACTGGGGCTGCAGACCACGCCGCCGAACAGCGTGATGGTCAGCCTGGCGCTGTTTCTCACTCTGTTCGTGATGGCGCCAACGATGCACGACGCCTATCAGGCCGGCATCGCGCCGCTCACGGCCGGGCAGATCACCACCGAACAGGCGATCGAGCGCGCCGGCGTGCCGGTCAAGAAATTCATGATGGCGCATGTGCGCGACAGCGATTTGCAGCTCTTCCTCGACATGAGCCATGCCAAGGCGCCCAAGACGCCCGACGACGTGGCGATCACGACACTGGCGCCGGCCTTCATGCTGTCGGAACTCAAGCGCGCCTTCGAGATCGGCTTTCTGATCTTCATCCCCTTCCTCATCATCGACATGGCGGTGGCCTCGATCCTGATGAGCATGGGCATGATGATGCTGCCGCCGGTGATCATCTCGCTGCCGTTCAAGCTGATCTTCTTCGTGCTCGTCGACGGCTGGCGCCTGGTCGCGGGCTCGCTGGTGCAAAGCTACGCCCACTCCCCGCCGCATTGATAATAGTTATCGGGCGGCATAAAATTCTCCTTTCGCGGAGGATTTGCCATGCCCATCAGCGTCGATCTGGGAAAGCGCCTGGAAAGCACCGTGGCGAAGCTGGTCGCCCGCGGCCGCTACAACTCCAAAAGCGAAGTCCTGCGCGAAGGCGTCCGCCTCGTCGAGGAGCGGGAAAAAGCGCTCGCGGAGCTGGATGCGGCATTGGATAAAGGCCTCGCCGATATTAAGGCCGGGCGGATTTATACGGGCGAGCAGGTTCTGGCTGAAACTAAACGGCGCATTCGCGAGGCCGCCAAGAAGCGCGCATGAGGGTCATTTACTCTGCGGAAGCGCATAACGACTTCGCGTCGATAGGTCTTTGGATCGCAGCCGACAATCCCGTTCGCGCTGAAACCTTCATTGAAGAATTGCATGGGGCCTGCGAGGCGCTGGCCGATATGCCTCGCGCGTTCCCTTTATTGCCGCATCGCAAGGAATCTGGAATTCGCCGTCGGCCAATCGCAAGCTATCTTATCTTCTATAGGACCGACGACGGCGAGGTCGAAATCCTGCGTGTCCTTCATGGCGCCCGGGATTACGAGCAGCTTCTGTTCCCGGGCTGATTATTTTTGTTGCGCTTCGACACAATCGCGATCCATGGCAAAATTCTTAGCAATTTCAATGGATAACCGGCTTTCAAGGGGCCGGATCTAACGATTTTTCACATAGGCCATGCAACTTTTGCACTTCTCACTAGAGGGGTCAGACACTATTGTTCTGAACGCTGAACGCTTACGGAGATATTCACATGACCAAGACACGCTCTATCATCCTTGGCGCCGCGGTGGCATTTGCCACGATTGGCCTGGCCCACGCCGACCCCGCTGCCGTCACTGGCACCTGGAAGCTTTCCACGGGCGTCGCGGACGACCCCTGCACCGTCACCCTCGCCGCCGATGCGGACGGCAATGCCGGCCCGGCCACCTCGGCCGGCGACTGCAACGGCACCGACGTCGCGCATTGGCGCTCGGTCGGCTCGAGCCTTCAGCTCCTGTCCAACAATGACGAGCTGATCGCCTGGCTGAAACCCGATGGCGACGCCTACAAGGGCAAGCGCATCGAAGACGGCCGCGCGGTGGCGCTGAACCGTTAAAAGCCCCCACTCCCCTGGGGCATCGAAGGGTCGCGGGCTTCGCACTCCCGCGGCCCTTTTTCTTTGCGCCCGTGTTCGCTAAACCACGCCCGCGCCATAACAACGGATCAGGGTGAGCGGACAGCATGAAGGAATTGGGACATTTCATCGACGGCAAACTCGTAAAAGGGACCTCTGGACGTTTCGGCGACGTCTTCGATCCCGCCACTGGCGACGTGCAGGCCAAGGTCGCGCTCGCGGGCCGCGCCGAGATGCGCAAGGCCGTCGAAGCCGCGCAAAAGGTTTTCCCGCAATGGGCCGCGGTCAATCCCCAGCGCCGCGCCCGGGTGATGTTCAATTTCAAGCAGCTCGTCGAAAAGAACATGGAAGAGCTGGCGCATATGCTGTCGTCCGAACACGGCAAGGTGCTGGCGGATTCGCGCGGTGACGTACAGCGCGGCATCGAGGTGATCGAGTTCGCCTGCGGCATCCCGCATTTGCAGAAGGGCGAATACACCGAAGGCGCCGGCCCTGGCATCGACATCTATTCCATGCGCCAGCCGCTCGGCGTTGTCGCCGGGATCACCCCGTTCAACTTCCCCGCGATGATCCCGATGTGGATGTTCGGTGTCGCAATCGCCTGCGGCAACACCTTCATCAACAAGCCGAGCGAGAAAGACCCGTCCGTTCCCTTGCGCCTCGCCGAGCTGATGATGGAAGCGGGCGCGCCGGCCGGGGTGCTGCAAGTCGTCAACGGCGACAAGGAAGCGGTCGATGCGATCCTCGAAGATCCCGATATCAAGGCGGTGAGCTTCGTCGGCTCTTCCGCCATCGCCGAATATGTTTATACGCGCGGCACCCAGCACGGTAAGCGCGTGCAGGCGATGGGCGGCGCCAAGAACCACGCCATCATCATGCCCGACGCCGATCTGGATCAGGTGGTCGATGCCTTGCTCGGCTCGGCCTATGGCTCGGCCGGTGAGCGCTGCATGGCCGTGCCGGTGGCGGTGCCGGTGGGCGACAAGCTCGCCGATGCGCTGATCGAGCGGCTGAAGCCGCGCCTGGAGAGCATGAAGATCGGACCGCCGACCGATCCGGATTCCTCCTTTGGCCCGATGGTCACGGCGGCGCAGAAGCAGCGCGTCATGGATTACATCGACATGGGCGTGAAGGAAGGCGCGAAGCTTTTGGTCGATGGCCGCGGCTTCAAGCTGCAAGGCTATGAGAACGGCTTTTATCTCGGCGGCTCGCTGTTCGATCGCGTCACCACCGACATGCAGTCCTACCAGGACGAGATCTTCGGACCGGTGCTGCAGATCGTGCGCGCCCAGGAATTCGACGAGGCCGCGGAGCTTCCCTCGAAGCATCAATACGGCAACGGCGTGGCGATCTTCACCCGCGACGGCGACGCGGCGCGCGAATTCGCCTCCAAGGTGAATGTCGGCATGGTCGGGATCAATTTCCCGATTCCGGTGCCGCTGGCCTATCATACCTTCGGCGGCTGGAAGCGCTCGTCCTTTGGCGACACCAACGTGCATGGCTCGGAAGGCGTGCGCTTCTACACCAAGATCAAGACGGTGACGCAGCGCTGGCCCAAGGGCGGCGTGCGCGAGCATCCGGACTTCAACATTCCGACGATGAAATAGGCGTTCGTTTTTTTCGGGGCTGGACAGATGACAGGGCAGGACCACGCACGGGACGCGACGGCGCGCGAATGGCGCATTGCGATGATCGTCGTTGCCGGTGGATTTGCGATCGCCATCGCGATTGCGCTTTATTTCGCGCTACAGCCGGCGCCCGCGCCGACGTCCCAGGCGCCGGCCGCCTCCACCACAATGACGCCCGAACAGCGCCGCCAGTTCGCGCTCAAGGTCGGCAAGGTCCTATGCGATCAGGAGGTCGGCAATGCGCAGAGCATCGGGGTGGTGCCGGCCTATGGACGAAGTGTGGGGCTGCCGCAGAAAACCGGCCAGCGCGGCCGCTATGTTTGCACGGCCTCCACGGGCGTTGCCAAATACGCCATCGCGGCGGACGTGACGTGCTCGACGCTTCTCGATCCGCGTTGCGTGCGGGTTTACAGCGTCACCAGCGACGACGGCACCGTGCTCTACAAGCGGCCCGAGCCCAAGCCGGCAAAGTAACGATTGGTCGGCTTGACCAACTCGCTTGACCAACTTGACCAACTGGCGTAGCTCTGCGCCATGGCAAAGCAGGTCAATCTCTACGAAGCCAAGACGCAGCTTTCGCGGCTGGTGGACGAAGCCGCGGCGGGCGCGGAGATCGTCATCGCCAAGAACGGCAAGCCGATGGCGCGGCTCGTGCCGCCCGAACCCGCGAAAACGGGCAAGCGTGAATTCGGACAGTGGCGAAAATTCATGACACCGCAAGAACGCGCTTACTATCGCTCCGATCAGTTCTTGTGCGACTGGAAGGAGATGGACGCCGAGATCGAGCGCGATTTCGAGGAAAGCATCAATAGGCCGATCGACCAATCCGCGACGCCCTCCAAAAAGCCGGCGCATGTGGGTGAAGCATCACGGGGATTCAAATGGGACGGTACCTCCTCGACTCAAGCGCTTTCATCCGCGCACAAGAAGGCGCCACGTCGGTTAGGCCGCAAGCGCGCGAAGTGATGGGAGATCGTAGCAATGCGATCTACATCAGCCTCGCGTCGCTGTGGGAATTGGCAATCAAGGCAGCCAATGGGAAATTGCCTTTCTATTCCAAAATGATCGCGGATGGTTCCGGCGCACTGATCGCGAGCTTGCAGGCGACCAATTTTCTCTTGCTCGAAATCGAGCTCGATCACCTGCTGGGTGCGGCCGCCCTTCCGCAGCACCATCGCGATCCCTTCGATCGCCTGATGATCGCGCAGGCCCTTCAGAACGATCTGACAGTAATCACCACCGACGCGGTGTTCGCGCGCTATGCGGGCTTGCGGCTGCTCTCGGCGTAGTTACTTCACGCCGCCCATCGCGCAGACGATCTTCCACTGTGCCGGCGTGACGGCCTGCACCGACAGGCGCCCCTCGCGCACCAGCACCATGTCCTTGAGCTTGGCGCTGGCTTTGACGGCGGCCAATGTCACCGGCTTGGGCACATCCTTGACCGCTTTCACATCGACCAGACCGAAGCGGCCGGTTTCATCGCTGGCATCGGGCCGGTATTCGCCGATGACTTCGACAATGCCGACGATCTGCCTCTCGTCGCCGGTATGATAGAAGAAGCCCAGATCGCCCTTCTTCATCGCCTTCATGTTCTTGGCGGCGGCGTAATTGCGCACGCCGCTCCACGGCTCGCCCTTGGCGCCTTTCTTCTTCTGCATCTCCCAGGAGAAGGTGTCGGCTTCGGTCTTGAACAGCCAATAGGCCATGCCGCCTCACAATTGGATGTTGTTGGGATTGAAGGTGAGCTTCCAGGCGCGGATCTCGGAACGCGCGAACAAGCCGGCTTTCGCGTAAGGATCGTTGCCGGCCCAACGCCTGGCCGCGTCCATGTCCGCCGCCTCGAAGACGATCATGCTCCCGGTCATCTCGCCCTTGGCATCGAGAAACGGACCGCCAAAGCGTACGACGCCCGTCGCCCTGGCATAAGCAAGATGCGCCTCGCGCGATGCCATGCGCAGCGCGAGGGAATTTTCCTTGTCGGTGGCGATTAGGATGAAAAGCATTCCGATCTCCCAGATGTGCGCGCAGTGATAGCCGCAATCGGGGCCGATTGCAGGCGGCGCGAAGGTCCCGGACGCGGCTTGGCAAAATGCTCGAATTACCAACAAGCGCGCGGTTGGATTGTATCTATTTGAAACTATTATATTATTTCAAAATTCCCCGCCATGTTGCAGTGCGGAAAGATTGAACGCTTTGTTGATTATTCAGAAATTCTCCCTATCTTATCCAGCAGACAAGAAGAACACCGGGGCAGAAGGAAACGTCATGACGGCCAAGGATTCCGTTCGCTCCCAGATCGTGGACGCCGCGCACAAGCGCTTTTCGCATTTCGGCTATGCCAAGACGACGATGGCCGAGATCGCCACCGATTGCGCCATGTCGCCGGGCAATCTTTATCGCTTCTTCCCCGGCAAGCTCGACATCGCCGAAGCCATCGCGACGGGCGATTACGAAGAGCACCTGCAGCAGCTGCGCAAGCTTGCGATCGCGCCGGGTCGCAACGCGCGCGAACGCCTGCGCGACCTGCTGTTCGCCGAACTGCGCCGCACCTATCTCAAGCTGGAAAAGGATCCGCGCGTGCTGGAGATGGCGCGCGTCATCAGCCATGAGCGCCCGGAATTCGCCAATTGGATGCTCGCCAACGAACGCAAGATTCTCGTCGAGCTGATCGAGGAAGCGGACCGCCGCGGCGAATTCGTCCCGCCCGGCGACAAGGAAACCATCGCCGAGATGATCCAGTCCGCGACCATGAAATTCCGCTATCCGCAGCTGTGGTCGAAGCTCACCTTGCCCAAGCTCGAGCGCGAGCTGGATGGCGTGCTCAACCTGATGCTCGAAGGTCTCTGCCCGGAACGCATGACCCAGACCGGCGAGCACCACGAAGCCGCTGCATAGCTCATAGCTGGGTGCCACGACGCACTTTTCTTTGCCGCATTCCCCGCTTATGACCGGCGCCATGCCGCGCGCGCTCAAAGCCATGTTCGTTCTGCTGATCGCCGTCCTGGTCTCCGCGCCGGGGCCGATGTACCGGCCGGCCGAATTCACCGGCCCCGACCTCGCCGACCTCATCCGCATCAGCGCCTATCTCAATTCCATCCATTCCATGCGCGGAAGCTTCCTGCAGATCGATCCGAACGGCGCCGCCGAGCAGGGCAATTTCTACATCGTCAAGCCCGGCAAGATGCGTTTCGAATATCAGCCACCCAATCCCACCCTGGTGGTGAGCGATGGCAAGACGGTCGCGGTGCTCAACAAGAAGCTCAATACGGTGGACACCTATCCGCTATACGCCACGCCGCTGAACCTGTTGCTGTCGCCGAATGTGAAACTGCAGAACAATCAGAATGTCATGGGCGTGACGCGCCAGACCGGCGCGGTGATCGTGTATGCCAAATCGGGAAGCACCAAACAGGGCGCCGGCGGCAACATCACCATCACCTTCGCGGATTCGCCGCTCGAATTGCGGCAATGGACCATCGTGGACGCGCAAGGCCTTTCCACGACGGTGTCGCTGCGCGACGTGCAGATGGGCGTGAGCCTGCCCGACAGCATGTTCGTGCTTCCGGCCGCAAAGAAGGAGTGACGCCGATGCGGCCGATGGTGGGAATCGTCTGCGACCGGCGCATGGTGGGCCCTCATCCATTTCATGCGGTGGGCGACAAATACATCACTGCGGTGCGCGACGGCGCGGGTGCGTTGCCGTTTCTCATTCCAGTGCTCGACAACCCGCTTGCGAGCGACGACATCTTGCAGCGCGTCGATGGTTTGCTCTTCACCGGATCGCCGTCGAACGTGGCGCCGCAGCGCTATGGCGGGACCGCGCCTCGCGACGGCGTGATGCAGGACGAGCATCGCGATGCGACCAGCCTGCCGCTGCTCGAAGCGGCCATCGCGAGCGGTATGCCGACCTTGTGCGTCTGTCGCGGCTTTCAGGAATTGAACGTCGCTTTGGGCGGCACGCTCTATCAGCATGTGCAGGAAGTGGCCGGCCGATCCGATCACCGCGAGGACAAAAACGCGCCGCTCGATGCGCAATACGCGCCGGCGCATGAGGTGCGCGTCGCCGCGGACGGATTGCTGGCGAAAATCGTTCCCGAGACCGTGTTTCACGTGAATTCGCTGCATTCGCAGGGCATCGCGCGCCTCGCCGCGCGGCTCCACGCCGATGCGATGGCGCCCGATGGGCAGATCGAAGCGGTGTCCATGCCGGGCGCGAAAGGCTTCCTCCTCGGCGTGCAATGGCATCCCGAATGGAAATGGCGGGAAAATCCGCAAAGCCGCGCGATCTTCGCCGCTTTCGGCAAGGCGCTGACGAAATAGCTCCCGCGCCCGGCATGAAATTGCCGGAATCTCCGTCACACTGGCGCGATGCAAATTCGTCCTCGCCACGCAATCCTCTTTGCTGCGCTGCTGCTTTGCGCTTGCGGCGGGAGTTTCACCGCGCCGGCGCCCAAGCGCACGCCAGCGCCGCCCGCGCCGCCGATCCCAACGTCCACCTTGTCGGCCAGCCTCACGGTGCCGATGGCTTCCATCCTCAAAGCGATCAATCAAAAAACGCAGACGCAACTGGCGCGCGAAGACGGCAAGAAAATGGGCTGCCTGATCGGCAAGTGCGAGATCAATCTTATCGCCAGGCGCACCGGCCCGATCACGGGGCGCATCGAAAACGGCAAGTTCGCCATCGACGTGCCCTTCGCGGTGCATGCCGACATCAAGATGAAAGGCTTGTTCAAGGCCGCCGGCACGGCCGACAGCCGCGGCGTGGTGCATGCGGTGAGCGCGCTGACGCTGGGGCCCGATTGGAAACTGCATTCCCAAACCACGGGCACCGTCAATATGGATGAGACGGACGTAAACATCGGCCCGCTCAAGATGCGGGTCACGCAATTGTGGGATCGTTATCAGGACGAACTTTCCAAGCCGCTGTTCAAAGCTTTCGACAAGCAGATCGCCAACGATGTGCAGATCCGCCCGCAGGCGCAGAAGCTGTGGGCGAAGATCCAGCAGCCGATCCGCGTCGGCAAACGGCCGCTGGCGTGGCTGGTGCTGGAGCCGCAGGCGCTGCGCATCAGCGGGCCACAGGCGGCGGGCAACGCAGTGGCGGTGGCACTTGGCGTGGATGTCAAAGCTCGCGTGGTGCTGGCCGACCAGCCACCGGTTCCAACGACGCTGGTGCCGCTGCCCGCGCCGCAGCATCTCGGCACGGCATCGAACGAATTCTTTTTCGTCGTGCCGGTGACATTGCCGTATGACCAGGCGGCCGCGCTGGCGCTGAAGCGGCTCGCCAAGAAGCCGCTGCATGTCGGCAGCAGCACGGTGAAATTCGAGAAGCTGCAAATCCTTCCCTCCGGCGACGATGTGATCGTCGAAGCGAAATTCTGCGTGGCGCAGAGCTGGGATCCGTTCGGCTGGTTCGACGCCTGCGGCGACGGCTATCTGCGCGGCACACCGCATTACGATCCGGCGAGCGGCAGCGTGCGCGTGAGCGATGTGCATTACGACATCGCGACGCAAAGCCTGGTGCTTTCGACGATGCGCTTTCTCGCCGGAGACGCGGTCGCCAAGGAACTGGAAAAAAACCTGGTCTTCAGCGTCGCCAAAGACTTGACCAAGCTGGATGACGAAGTGCGCAGCGCGCTCGCCAGGCCGCAAGGCAATGGCGTGATCGTCTCCGGAGAAGTGCAATCGTTCGGCGATCCGGTGTTCACCTGGACCGACACCGGCTTCCTCGCCACCTTTCCCGCCCACGGCACGATCACCGCGAAAGCTGATTTGTCGGCCATTCACTAACTCCAATTCCAAAATTGTCATGGTCCGGCTTGACCGGGCCACCCAGCCGGGACGCGTCCGCGTCCGGGATAGCTTCTTCTCACGCGCGGACGCGCGCTCACTGGGTGGCCCGATGGAATCGGGCCATGACAATTAGGGGATGTGTAGGCTTGACTACACGGTAAGTACTGACTTACCGTAAGTCATGGCTTACGGTGTTGCACTCACGGCTTTGGCCGACCCCACCCGGCGCCGCGTGTTCGAGCGGTTGCGCAAAGGCGGGCTCCCCGTGACGCAGATCGCGCGCGGCTTGCCGGTCAGCCGGCCCGCTGTGTCGCAGCATCTGAAAGTTCTGAAGGAGGCCGGGCTTGTGCGTGAAGAACGCGACGGCACGCGCCGTATCTACGAGATCGACCCGAAAGGGCTCGGGCAACTACGCCGCTGGCTCGATCGATTCTGGGACGAAGCGCTGGGCGCTTTCCGCGCCGAGGTGGAGAAAGGCGAAAAATGAATACGCAGACGATCAAAATCGCGCCGGTAAAAAAGATCCTCATCGTAAGAACATCGCAGGCAAAAGCCTTCGAAGTGTTCACCGCCGGTCTCGACCGTTGGTGGCCCAAATCGCACGGCATCGGCGGTACACCGTTGAAGCTGTCAGTCATTGAGCCGTTCAAGGGTGGGCGCTGGTACAGCGTGCATGAGGACGGCTCCGAAGTGACCGTCGGACACTTGCTGGCGTGGGAACCGCCGTCGCGCATCGTGTTCAGCTGGGAAATCAGCGCGGAGTGGAAGCCCGACGCATCGGTCGCCTCCGAAGTGGAAGTCCGCTTCATCGCCGAAGGGCCGCACAGTACGCGCGTCGAACTGGAGCATCGCAACTTCGAGGCGCTAGGACAGGAAGGCGGCGAGAAGATGCGCAAAGGCGTGGATGGCGGTTGGCCGGGCATCCTGGAAATGTTCGGGACGGAGGCGGCGCGCTGAACCCACAAAGCAGGTGGCGAAAACACCACGCCTGTTGTTAGGCTCCAGAGGACAAAAGGGTCAGGACCATGATCACACTTTACGCCGCGCACAATTTCCCGCCATTCCTCAAAGGCCTGGTGCGCGATCATCGCGTGCGTTGGGCGCTGGAGGAGCTTGCACTTCCCTATCAGTGCCATTGGGTCGATGCCGGCAAAGGCGAACAGCGCGAGGCGCCGAACCGCCTGATCAATCCGTTCGGCAAGATGCCGTCGCTGGAGAACGGCGCGCTGCGCATGTTCGAGTCCGGCGCCATCGTGCTTTATCTCTACGAACACGCGGGCAAAGCGCCGCAGGATGCGCATGCGCGCGCGGAGTTGAACCAGTGGTGCTTTGCGGCGCTCAACACCGTGGAGCCGCCCTTCATCGAAATCTTCCGCATCGACATGTTCCTGGAAGACAAAGCCGGCAACGCCAAACGCCGCGAAGAATATGTCACCGCCGCGCATCAGCGCATGGACGATCTGGAACGCGCGCTCGGCGCCAGGCCGTATCTGCTGGGCAATGAGCTCAGCCCCGCGGATATCCTGATGTGCACGGTGCTGGATTTCGTGCAGCACGATCCGTCGCTGTTCGAAAAGCGGGCCGGCATCCGCGCCTATCTCGAACGCTGCCACGCGCGGTCCGCCTACAAGCGGGCGCTCATCAAGCATGGTGAGCGGACAACCGCGGACGCAGCATAACTTTTTCAACGCTTCGCGTTCCGACCTCTCCACAAGGGGATGGTGAAAGGATGGCGTGACACAGAACGTGTTGCGGCTTATCGTTATCCCATGAGCGCCAAATACGCCCTTCTCATTCTTTGCGCCCGCATCGGCTATAATCCGCCGTGATGCCTCCCGCGCATTTGCGCGGCTCTTTCATTTCCATAACAAAAGAGAGCAGAGGCACATCGTCATGGCACATGAATTCAATAATCCATCCGGGCACAATCAGACCAAGCACTGGCAGGCGCTCGATGCCGCGCATCACGTTCACCCCTTCACCGATACCGCCGCGCTGAACAAGGAAGGCGTGCGCGTCATCACCCGCGCCGACGGCGTTTATCTGTGGGACAGCGAAGGCAAGAAGATCATCGACGGCATGGCCGGTCTGTGGTGCGTGCAGGTGGGCTACGGCAACACGGAACTGGCCGAGGCCGGTTGCGAGGCGCTGAAGACGCTTCCCTATTACAATCACTTCTTCAAGACCACCAACCCCTACACCACCGAGCTTGCGGCGAAACTGGCGACGCTTCTGCCCGACGGACACGACCATGTGCTGTTCGCCAATTCGGGCTCGGAAGCCAACGACACGGCACTGAAACTCATCCGCTATTATTGGAACCTCAGGAAAAAGCCGAAGAAGAAGATCCATCTGTCGCGCGACAAGGCCTATCACGGCGTGACGATGGCGGCGGCTTCGCTTTCCGGCCTCACCCCCATGCATCCGCAATTCGATCTGCCGCTGCCCGGCTTCGCGAAAGTGCCCGAGCCTTATTGGTATGGCGCGAAGGAAGCGGGCTATGGCGACATCGCGCCGGAGGAATTCGGCCAGCTCATCGCCAAGAAACTGGAAGAGAAGATTCTGGAGCTTGGCGCCGATCACGTCGCGTCGTTCTCCGCCGAGCCGGTGCAAGGCGCGGGCGGGTTGATTTTCCCGCCGCCGGGCTACTGGAAAGCGGTGCAGGAAGTCTGCCGCAAGCACGATGTGCTGCTGCATCTGGATGAAGTGATCACCGGCTTCGGCCGCACCGGCGAATGGTTCGGCGCACAAACCTTCGACATCGCGCCGGACTTCATCACCATGGCGAAGGGATTGTCGTCCGGCTATCAGCCGATCTCCGCGATCTCGCTCGGCACCAAAGTGGCGGACACGCTGCTCAACGCCAACGAAGAGCTGGTGCATGGTTACACCTATTCGGGCCATCCGGTGGCGAGTGCGGTGGCGCTGAAGAACCTTGAAGTGATGGAAAAACTCGCCCTGCCCGCGCGGGTGAAGAACTCCATCGGGCCTTATCTCAACAAGCGGCTCAAAGAAGCGTTCGGCGATCATCCGATGATCGGCGAAGTGCGCACGGTGGGCTTGCTCGCGGCCATCGAAATGTCGCCCGACAAGAAGAACCGCAAGTTCTGGCCCAGCGTTGGCGATGTCGGCGCGCATTGCCGCAACTATTGCTTCAGCTCCGGCCTCGTCAGCCGCGCCATCCGCGACACGATGGTGCTGTCTCCGCCGCTGACCGTTTCGGAAAGCGAAGTGGATGAGATCGTCGAGAAGCTGAAGTCGGCTATCGACAACACCGCGCGCGATTTCAAAGTGGCGTGATTACATCTGCGCTTGTTCCTCGACCGTCTCCTGCAAGGCGACGGTCGGGGTGACAAGCCTTTTGGCTTTCCACCGGCCGGAGAAGAACAACGCTCCGGCGATGCTCGCCGTGACCACGTTCGCGATGGGCAGCGACCACCACAATCCGTCCGGCCCCATGGCGGTGCGCTCCGCGAGAACGAAGGCGAGCGGAATCTGCAGCAGCCATTGCGACACGAGCGTTGTCGCCATCGCCTGAAACATCTCGCCCGCTGCGCGCAACACACCGAGCAGCGCGAACTGCAGGCCGATGAAGCCGAAGCTCCACGAGACGATGCGGATGAAATGCGCGCCTTCTCGGATCACCTCCGGCGATTTGGGCACGAAGAACGCGACGATGGGGCCGGCCAGCACCGCGCAGATCGCGCCGAACACGCTCAGCGAGACGAAGGTGATCAGCGCGGAGAGCCGCGCCACTTGCTCCGCGCGCGCGAGATTTCCAGCGCCGATGTTCTGGCCGATGAGCGTCGAGGTCGCCATCGAAAGCCCCATCGCGGGGATGATCGCAACATTGATGACATTGCTGCCGACGCCGAAGCTCGCCGTCACCACCGTGCCGAAGCTGGTGATGAGAAACGTCATGACCGTCATGCCGAGCCCGCGCGCCGATTGTTCGATGGACGCAGGATAGCCGAGCAGGAACGCGCGCTTCACGAACGCGAAGTCCGGCGTGAAGTCGCTCCAATGCACATGAATGCCAAAACGGCCGCCGAACAGAAGGCTGAGCGAAACAACGGCGGCCACGAGTTGCGAGATCAACGTCGCGACCGCCGCGCCCGTAACGCCCATCACGGGCAAACCGAAATGGCCGAAGATCAAAACAGGATCGAGGAAGAAGTTGATCACGACGGTGCCGGCAACGATATACAGCGGCACGCGCACCTCACCCACGCCGCGCATCAAGGCCTGCACCATCGCGTACAGGAACATGAGCGGCAGCCCTACGAACGTCACCCGAAGGAACGACAGCGCATTGCGATAAACATCCGGCGCGAGGCCCATCAGGTGCAGAAGCCAGGGCGTAAGGATAAAGCCCAGCGCACCCAGGATGACGGAAATCGCAACGATGGTGATGAGCGTCTGCGACGCCACGTGATCGACCATCGCGTGATCGCGCGCGCCGGTATATTGCGCGATGAGCGTGGTGCCCGCGATGGCAAAGCCCATGCCGGCCGCGATCAGCACGAACATCAGCGGCATCGAAATGGAAACGGCAGCTACCGCCGCCGCACCGAGGCGTCCGACCCAGAATGCATCCACCAGGCTGTACGCGACCTGCAGAATGTTGGCGCCCATGATCGGCACGGCGAGCAGGAAGAGCGAGCGCAGGATCGGCCCCTCGAGCAAGCGTGGATCGAAGGCGCGGCGGGAAGCGGGCATGCGGATTCCGGCAGAGCGATGGGCCGCGGGTGATGAGGCTTCGCGTTGCTCCCGTCAACGTTGACCTGCGACAAATTATGACGATGATAGACGCAGCGGCGGTGCTTTATCGCCAGCGCCCAATCCGCAACACAAGCGCACCTGGCCTGACGCGCGCAATCGCGTGCGAATTCGGAAAACAGAACGTCATGCAGCTTCGCCTGCTCCGCGTTTGCGTCGGCCGCCCCCAGATCATCGCGCATGTCGGTGCGCAACCGGTATTCTCGGCCATCGCCAAGCATCCCGTGACGGGCAACGTTTTCGTCGGCAAGGCGAATATCGACGGCGACGCCCAGGCCGATCTCACCGTGCATGGCGGGTTTGACAAGGCGATCTATGCCTATCCCGCCGACAATTGGCCTTGGTGGGAAAGCCAACAAATGTTGCCGTGTTCGCCCAACACATTCGGCGAGAACCTCACGCTGGAAGGGGCCGATGAATCACAGATTTCGATCGGCGACCGCTTTGTCTGGGGCGACGCGGAACTCGAAGTCAGCCAGCCGCGCGGGCCTTGCTACAAGCTGGCGATCCATACGCGCCGCGCGAACACGCCGGCGATCATGACGGTCAGCGCGCGCTCAGGCTGGTATTTGCGCGTGACACGCGAAGGTGAGGCGCCGCCTCACGGCACATTGATACGAATTCATGCAAGCGGCGCACCCAATGTGCGCGACGCCTTCATGGCCGCGTACCACCCACATGTTCCCGAATCCGATCGCGTGCGGGTGCTGGAAGTCCCCGAATTGGCGGAAAACTGGCGGATGGCGGTGGCGCGCAAGCTGACGGCACCCTGATTCAAAATAGCATGTGGTGGAAATGTGACTGTCGACTACAAAATCTATGTCTTTGGTTCCACGAAAAAGATTCTTGAAAACTGTGGCAGGAATGCATAACTTCGGTGCCGGAGAGACGAATACCGGTCAGCAGGCACTGCCCCCCCGCTCGCACGCTGATCGTCGTCTTTCCAGGTGTCGGTCATCCCCTCCCGGCACCGGCGCGTAACGGCGCATCCGGCGCCCGATCAGCCCCCTGGTCGGGCGCCTTTTTATTCTCTGGCCTGTTAACTTGGCCGGCTGACCCGCCGCAAAGTGAGGTTCAGCCGCCCGCCGCCGGGCACACGCCTCGACGTCTGGGGGAAAGTCCGGTCGATGCCGTGATAGGCAAGCCTGGCCGCTCCGCCGAACACCAAAACATCGCCGGAGCACAACCGGAAGGATTTGGTGGGGTCGCGCCGCGCCACGCCGCCGATGCGGAATAGCGCATCGTCGCCCAGCGAGACGGAGAGCACCGGCGCCTCGGTCGCCGCTTCGTCCTTGTCCTGATGCAATCCCATCTTCGCGCCATCGCGATAAAGATTGACGAGGCAACATTCCGGCGGCGCGAGATAGCGCGTCGTCGCGTTCCAGAGATCGAGCAGCAGCGACGGAATCTCGGGCCACGGCCGATGCGTGTGCGGGTGGTTCGGCTGATAGCGATAGCCCGCGATGTCCGACACCCAGCCCAGCGGTCCGAAATTCGTCTCCTCGACGGAGAAGGCTTTTCCCGATCGCGGCATCACCGGACGATAAAGGGGCGCCGCGCGCGCGAAAATTTCCGCGATCAGCGCATCCTGCGTTCGCGCATCGAGCAGGCCCGGCCAAAGCCGCACGCCGTCAGCGATTGCGATTGCCGATCCTTTGCTCATATCGGTTCACACGGGATTTGCGTCATTGCAACCAACACACGCGACAAGGCGCCATGCGTAAGGCCGCGCCCGATTGAAAGCCTCGTGAAAAAGTCGAGGCTACTCCCGCCGGAACGTCGCATTGCGGTTTTCTGGCTCCATCTGACTTTGGGCGCAGGGGCGCGGATGGGCCCCCTCCCGTCTCTGCAATCGTCGCTTCTGCGCCCAATCCTTTTTCCGAAGTCACAGATCCTTGGACATCCGAAGAAGCGGCACGCGCACGCCGTTGCGCGTCGCCTGTTCGAACGCGTCCAGGGGCCGATAACCACAGGCGCGATACAGCGGCTCGCCCGCCATGGTCGCGACCAGCTCCACCTGCGCGAAGCCTTCGCGCGCAGCCGCGCCCTCGCACAGCGACAGGATCATGCGTCCGATGCCGCGGCGGGTGAAATCGGGATGGGTGTACATGGCGCGCACACGCGCGGCTTCGGTTGCACGATCGAGCAATCTTGCATCGCGTCCGGGCGAATGATCGCCGCCGAAATGCGTGGCGCGGCGCGACCAGCCTCCGCAGCCGGCAATGAGTGCGCCGCTGAGCACCACGAAATACGTCCCGTCGTCGATGAGCTGGGTATCGAGGCCCATGATCTCGAACGAAGCCACGACCTGATCGGCGGCCAGAAACGGCTTGAGGAGTTCGCCGATGGCGGCGTTCATCAGCGGGGTCAAGGCCGCGATGTCGTCGCGCGTGGCGAGGCGGTGGGTGAACTCGGGCATGGAAACGGAAAGTTTGGCCGCGACTCGCGTTATTCAAGGAGAAAACGGCAAAATTGGGAGGCCCGCATGATCCGCAAACTGCCGTCCGGCGGCTATCGGCTCTATTCGCGCAAAAAGAACCCCAAGACCGGCAAGCGCCGCAAACTCGGCACCTTCAAGACCAAGTCCGCCGCCGAAAAACACGAACGCGCGGTACAGTATTTCAAGCGCGCCTGACGCCCGCTTGACCCTAGAAGGTCGATAAGTATATTGCCCGGCTCCCGCGCGGCAGCTGCCGCGGAGGAAAAACTGCTATTTCAAGGACTTAAGCCATGTTCGCGGTCATCCGCACCGGCGGGAAACAGTACAAAGTGGCCAAGGACGACGTCCTGACCATCGAAAAGCTCGACGGCGACGTGGGCCACAAGCTCAAGATCGAAGACGTCCTGATGCTGGGCGGCGATCAGCCCAAGCATGGCGCGCCGCTGGTTGCGGGCGCGCATGTCTCGGCCGAAATTCTCGAACACGGCAAGGGCGAAAAGGTCGTGGCGTTCAAGAAGAGGCGCCGCAAGAACACGCACCGCAAGCGCGGTCATCGCCAGCACTTCACGAAAGTGAAGATCGTCGAAATCCACGCGGGCTGAGGCATAGACAATGGCACATAAGAAAGCCGGCGGTTCGTCGCGCAACGGTCGCGACTCCAATCCCAAAATGCTCGGCGTGAAGATTTTCGGCGGCCAGGCGATCGACGCCGGCAATGTCATCGTGCGCCAGCGCGGCACGCAGTTCCATCCGGGCCGCAATGTCGGCATGGGCAGGGATCACACGCTGTTCGCGAAGATGGACGGCCAAGTGGAATTCCGCACGGGATTCAAGCGCCGCACGTTCGTCTCCGTAATTTCGGCGAATGCACCGGCGGCGGAAAAGAAATAGCGGCTTGAAGACATAGGGCCGCCAGACGATCAGGCGGCCCATCAGGGCGAGGGAAGATGGTCCGCCATCTTCCCTTTTTTATTCCCTCGGCAAAGAGGGAGTGCGTGTCATGTCATGCTGCAATTTGGAAACCGACAGATTGATCCTGCGCCCGCCGCACGCGGCGGATATCGAACCCATGCTGCCCTTGATCGGCGATTGGGATGTGGCCAAGAATCTGAGCCGCGTTCCGCACCCTTATTCGGCGCAGGATGCGAAAGACTATCTGGCGCGAAGCACGCAGGCGCGCGCCAAAGGCGAGGATTTCGGTTTTGCGATCCTGCGCAAATGGGATGGCGCGTTCATGGGCGGTTGCGGGGTGCATCTCAGGCCCGGCCACTTCGAGCTCGGCTATTGGCTGGGCAAACGCTATTGGGGTCATGGCTATGCGACGGACGCCGCGCGCCGGCTCGTGAGTTTTGCGTTCCGCGAGCTCAAGATCGACAGACTGATGGCCGGCTGGTTTCACGACAATCCGGCTTCGGGCCATGTGCTGGAAAAGCTGGGCTTCGTTCCTGCGGGCATGGAAGACCGCGATTGCGTGGCGCGCGGTCACGCCATGCGTTGCCATGTGGTATCGTTGAGCGCCGCGGATTTCACGCGGCAGAAGAAGGCTGAAGCGGCATGAAGTTTCTGGATCAGGCCAAGGTGTTCATCCGCTCAGGCAATGGCGGCAATGGCTGCGTCGCGTTCCGCCGCGAGAAGTACATCGAGTTCGGCGGACCGTGGGGCGGCGATGGCGGCCGCGGCGGCGATGTGTGGGCGCAAGCGGTCGACAACCTCAACACCCTGATCGACTACCGCTATCAGCAGCACGTCTCGGCCAAGAACGGCGAAGGCGGCATGGGCAAGGAAATGACCGGCGCGCGCGGCGCCGATGCTTTGCTGCGCGTGCCGCCGGGAACCCAGATCTACGAAGAAGACGGCGAAACGCCGATCGCCGATCTCGCCAAAGTCGGCGATCGCGTGATGCTGGCCAAGGGCGGCAATGGCGGATTCGGCAATGCCCATTTCAAGAGCGCCACCAATCAGGCGCCGCGCAATGCCAATCCCGGTCTGCCGGGAGAAGACAAGACGATCGTCCTGCGCCTCAAGCTGATCGCCGATGCCGGGCTGATCGGCTTGCCGAATGCGGGCAAGTCCACCTTTCTATCGCGCGCATCCGCCGCGCGCCCGAAGATCGCCGATTATCCTTTCACGACACTCAACCCGCAGCTCGGCGTGGTGAAGATCGACAACAGCGATTTCGTGCTCGCCGATCTGCCGGGTTTGATCGAAGGCGCGCATGAAGGCGCCGGACTCGGCGACAGGTTCCTCGGTCATGCCGAACGCTGCAGCGTGATCCTGCATCTGGTCGACGGCACGCAGAGCGGCATCGCGGCGGCTTACAAGACCATCCGCGAGGAAGTGCGGGCCTACGGCCAGGGACTCGAAGCCAAGCCGCAGATCGTGGCGCTCAACAAGATCGATTCCATTCCGAAGGCGCAGCTCGCCAAGAAAAAAGCCTCGCTTGAAAAAGCCAGCGGCACGAACGTGTTTCTCATGTCCGGCGTCAGCGGCGAAGGCGTGCAGGATGTCTTGCGCGCGCTGGCCAAGCAGATCGCCGAGCATCGCGCGCCACGGCAAAAGAAAGCCGCGCCACAGCGGGCGTGGTCGCCATGAAGCACACCAGACATTGGCTGCGCGCGCCCGGCCCGGTTTCGCCCGGCATGAAGATCGGCTTGCTCGGCGGCTCGTTCAATCCCGCGCATGAAGGCCATCTGCATGTCAGCGACGTGGCGCTGAAGCGCCTCGGGCTCGATTACGTCTGGTGGCTGGTGGCGCCGCAGAATCCGCTGAAGTCGTCCACCGGCATGGCGCCGTTGTGCGACCGTCTGGCCTATGCGGCGGACAGGTTCGAGCAGCATCCGCGCGTCATCGTGGTGGACGTCGAGAGCGCGCTCGGCACGCGCTACACCATCGACACGCTCGCGGCGATCCAGAAGCGCTTCAGCGAGGTCAATTTCGTCTGGCTCATGGGGACGGACAATCTGATGGGATTCCAGCGCTGGAAACGCTGGCGCGAGATCGCACGGCGCGTGCCGATCGCCGTCGTCATGCGCCCAGGAACGACGTTGGCGCCGCTTCATTCCAAGGCGGGACAGTTTTTCGCGGCGGCACGGGCCAGGGAACTTGCGAACTTTGCGCGCCAGAAGCCGCCGGCCTTGGCGATCATCGAGGGCCCGCGCAGCAGCGCCAGCGCCACCGCGATCCGCGCGCAGACCGGCTGGGGCGAGGCATTGTTCCGTGCAATTCCCGCATGATAGACTGCGCTTGCCACTGAAGGGAGATGCGGGTCCTGCTACAAAAACTTGTCCTCGCGTTTCCTCGTGAACCGGAGAACAGACATTCCGACCCGCAAATCCGCCGCCGCAAAAAAGCCGCCAGCCACCGCGCCAGCTTCGCCCAAGCCGAAGAAAAAGGCGCAAGCACCGCTTCTGGCCCACATCCTCAAATCGCTCGATGACGACAAGGCCGAAGATGTCGTCACCATCGATCTGGAAGGCCGCTCGTCGCTGACCGATGCGCTCGTCATCGCGACCGGGCGCTCGAGCCGGCATGTGACCGCGATGGCCGAGCACCTGGCGCGGCGCTTGAAGGAAGAAGGCTACGGCACGCGCCCTATCGACGGCGCGTCGCAAGGCGATTGGGTGCTGGTCGATGCCGGCGATGCGATCGTGCATCTGTTCCGACCCGAAGTGCGCGACTATTACGACCTCGAAGGCATGTGGAGCGTGGAAGAACCCAAGCGCAGAGCGGCGCGGTGATGCGCCTTCTCGTGCTCGCGGCGGGACAATCGCGCGGCACGTCCGAAGGCGCGCTGTCGGAGGATTTCGCCGGCCGCGCGCGCGCCTTCGGCAAACGGCTCGGCTTCACGACAGTTGGCGTCGAAGAGATCGCCGTCTCGAAATTGCGCGAGGCGCGCGCGCGTCTGGCCGAAGAAGGCGAACGGCTGGCCGCGCGCATTCCCCAGGGCGCGCATGTCGTCGTTCTCGACGCCAAGGGCAAAGGCATGACCAGCGAAGCCTTCGCCGAGATGCTGGGCGCGATGCGCGATGCGGGGGCGCGCGACATGGCCTTCGTGATCGGCGGACCGGACGGCCTGTCGCTTCCGGCCAGCATAAAGCCTGGCCGCAGCCTGGCATTCGGTCCGCAAATCTGGCCGCATCTTCTGGTGCGCGCGATGCTGCTGGAGCAAATTTATCGCGCCTTCACGATCCTCGGGAACCACCCCTATCACCGCGCGTAACCGCATCTTAACCATGTTGCGCAATGGTGATCTGTCGCAATGGGCCTGAGCACCCATGGAAATCAAGAGCAGCGGGAGAGTGGAAAGCGGCAGCGTGCGCAAATATGCGCGCGCGTCGTCGTCATCCGACAGCACCTTCAAGATTTCCGATGTACCCGAACAGCCGCGCGCCCCGACCGTGGCCGCGCCCGGTCCCATCACCGCGCTCGATTCCATCATTGTGCTGCAGAGCGTCGATGACGCATCGAGCGGTCCGTCGAAAGGTCTGGCGCATGGCGAGCAGTTGCTCGACCTGTTGGACAATGTGCGCGACGGATTGCTCTCGGGAGGAATCCCGCGCATCACGCTCAACCGCCTGGCCACCGCGGTCAGCCGCCGGCACGAGAATTTCGCCGATCCCAAGCTCCAGGGCGTGCTCGACGAAATTGAGCTCAGGGCCAAGGTCGAGCTCGCCAAGCTCGAACAGGCCGACCGGGCTGTCGCCTAAGTATTTGCTGCTAAAGCCAATTTTCAGGCTAACCGCGCGCCCGATTCCATTTGCTGCGCCTTGAGGGCGCCTGTATAACCCCGCGCGCCCAAGGCTGTGTCAGGGCGATTCACAAGGGGTTTGTGCATGGGTATCGAGCTTCCGACTAGCTATCGCCCAACCGAAAGTGAAGCGTTCATGAGCGAGCGGCAGCGCGAATATTTCCGCCGCAAGCTCACGAACTGGAAAGAAGAGATCCTGCGCGAGAGCCGCGGCACGATCCAGAACCTGCAGGCCGAAACGACGCCCTTCGCCGATCTCGCCGACCGCGCCTCCACCGAGGCCGAACGCCAGCTCGAGCTGCGCACCCGCGACCGCCAGAGAAAACTGATCGCCAAGATCGAATCCGCGCTGCGCCGGTTGGAGGATGGATCGTATGGTTTCTGCGAGGAAACCGGCGAGCCCATCTCGCTCAAGCGCCTGGACGCACGCCCGATCGCAACGCTTTCCATCGAAGCCCAGGAACGCCACGAGCGCCGCGAAAAAGTCTATCGCGACGACTAAGGGCGAATAGGGAGTAGCGAATAGAGGAATTCTATTCGCCATTCGCTACTCGCCAATCGCTCCTTCAGAACGGCATCAGGATGTCGAAGAGCTGGCTGCCGTAGCGCGGCTGCTGGAAGTCGGTGATCTGACCCTTGCCGCCGTAGGAAACGCGCGCTTCGGCGATCTGCGACAGGTTCACGGTGTTGTCGGATGTGATGTCTTCCGTGCGCACGATGCCGCTGATCTGAAGATCGCGCAGCTCGTTGTTGACGCGCACCTGCTGATGGCCGCGCACGATGAGATTGCCGTTGGCCAGAACCTGGCTGACCACCGCAGCCAGCGTGAGGTTCACGTTCTCCGAACGGTTGATCGAGCCGGCCCCGACATTGGACGTGTCCGAGCCCATCTTCACCAAGCTCGACGGATCCGATCCCGGCAAAATCTTGCTGAGCGAGCTTTCGAGTCCGAAGAAATTGGTAAGATTGGCGTCATCCGAATTGGTGCGCGTGCGCGTCGTGGTGTCGGACACCTGCGCGCCATCGGCGATGGTGATATCGATGGTGAGAAGATCGCCGACATGGCTGGCGCGCGGATCGTGGAAGAAGCTGCGCGAGCCCGGCGACCACAACGCATTGGCCTGGCGCGGACCGGCCGGGGCCTGCTCCGTGGGCATCGTGATCGGTTGATAGGCCGATTGCACGACCGGCGTCTCGATGGGCGCAAGCGCGGGCGGCGAGCCCAGGCCTTCCACCCGATCCACGGCGCTGCAGCCGCACAATACGGTCGCGAGAACCGCCAGGCTGGCGAATTGCTTGAGATGAACGACGGACATTGCTCTTCCTTGTTATGGCTGGGAATCGGCGAGCTGGGTGGGCGTGACGAGGGAGGTGTTGTCCACCGCGCGCACGGTGCCGGCGCCTGTCACGGTGCCGGTGACCTGGCGATAGGAAATGGGGTTGAGCACGGTAACCGACTCGCCCATTCCACCTTCGGTCATGGCTTTTCCGGTGACGGTGAGCGCGATGCCGGGCGCATCGAAGATCATCGTCACAGTCGAGCCCTTGGTGACCAGAACCGGCATGCGCACTTCGTCCAGACGCACGGGCTGGCCCGCGCGCAAGTAGAGCCGCGTCTGCTTGCCTTCCAGATCGGTCAGCGAGGTGGCGACGCTGGGCGGCATCCTGTCGGCGGCGATGGTCTGAAAAGTGAGGTCGGAATCGACGATGGTTTCGCCGCGGGCGATGTCGCGCGCCGGCACGACGATGCGCGCGGCGTTGATGGCCGGAATCGCGTCGGCGAACGCCGGCCGAACGATCAGGATTACGCCGAGACTCAAGAAAAAGAGCAGCGTGCGCATCAGCCTTGTCCCATCTGCGAAGTGGTCTGCATCATCTGATCGGCCGCGGTGACGACCTTCGAGTTCATCTCGTAGGCGCGCTGCGCGGTGATCAGCGACGTGATCTCTTCCACCGGATTGACGTTGGAGGTTTCCAGATAGCCTTGCTGGATGGTGCCGAAGCCGGGGGCGCCGGGAACGCCGGTCTGCGGCGAGCCCGAAGACGTCGTCTCGGTGAACAGATTGTCGCCCATCGCATTCAGGCCGGCTTCATTGGGAAAGCGCACAAGCTGGAGCTGGCCCAATGTCTGGGCGGCGGTCTGGCCCGGCACCGTGGCCTGTACCTGGCCTTGAGCGTTGACGGTCACGCTCAGCGCCGTGGCAGGCACGGCAATGCCGGGCGAGACCGTGTAGCCCTTGTCGGTGACGATCTGACCGTCGGCCGAAAGCGCGAAGTTTCCCGAACGCGAATAGGCCAGCGTGCCGTCCGGCATGGTGACCTGGAAATAGCCCGAGCCCTGGATCGCCATATCCAGCGGATTGGAGGTGGATGCCAGATCGCCCTGGCTGGTGATGCGATAGACCGCCGCGGTGCGCACACCGGCGCCGAGCTGGATGCCCGACGGCAGAAGCGTGCCGGAATCGGAGGTCTGCGCACCGGGCTGCTCCATGTTCTGGTAGAGCAGGTCCTGGAATTCGGCGCGCTGTTGCTTGTAACCGGTGGTGTTCATGTTCGCGAGATTGTTCGCGATCACTTCCACATTGGTCTGCTGCGCCTGCATTCCGGTGGCAGCAATGTCGAGGGCCCGCATGACTGTTACTCCTTAGCTCTGAACCGCGCTGAGCTTGTCGAGCGCGTTGTTCTTCATCTGCTGTTGGGACTGGCTGAGCGTCGCGGTCGCCTGATAGGACCGCATGACTTCCAGCATTTTGCTGATTTCCACGACGGGCGACACGTTCGAACTTTCCAGCATGCCTTGCTGGATATCCGGCGTCGTGACCGTGTTCGCGGTCTGCGTCGTGGAGTAGAGGTTCTGCCCCTCCTGCACGAGCGCGCGTTCGTTGGCGAAATTCACCACCTTGACCTGGCCGAGTTGGCCCTTGGCGCCAGTGACGACGCCGTCCTTGCCGATATGGATATCGCCGTCTTCCGTCGACACGGTGATGTCGCCGCCGTCGCCTTGCAGCGAGTCGCCGTTGCTGTCGACGATCTTGCCAGAGGGATCGAGCGTGAAATGACCGTCGCGCGTGTAGCGCACGGCGCCGCTGGCGGTCTGCACCGGAAAATAGCCGGAGCCACCGATCGCCAGATCGAACTGGCCACCCGTTTTCACCACATTGCCTTGGGAAAGATCGCGCGTCGTGCCGCCATCCTGCACGAAGCTGAGCGATTGCTGGCTGGGGTCGCCTTCGACGGGATCGTTCTGCGAAATATACTCTTCGAACTTCGTGCTCTCGCGCTTGAAACCCGGCGTCGAAACGTTCGCCAGGTTGTTCGCGATCACGTCCATCGAGCGGTAGGCCGCAAGCTGGTAGGAAAGATTGACGAGTTGCGTATTGTCCATGGGGGCGGATCCTTTCTGGTCCGTCGTCTTGGACCGACAAAGTGCAGCCGCCATGCCACCGTAAAAATCCAGGTTTTTCGCGGTTTTTGGGTGGGAGGCCGGCAGCAGGCGGCAGAAACTGCCGGGTTTTATCGTTCCTACTCACCACTCCTTAACCACGTCTGCCTACCTTCGCGCCTGAGCTTATGAAGGCCCGGACATGGCGAAGGACAAGGCGAAAGAGCCCTCCGCGGACGATGCGGACAAGCCGGAAGGCGACGCCGCCGCCCAGGACGCGCCGAAGAAGGGTTTGATTAACAAGCTCTTCGGCACCAAGAAGATGATGATGATCACCGGCGGCGGCCTTTTGATGCTGCTGCTCGGCATCGGCGGCGGTTTGTACGCCTTCGTGTTCAGCGCACATAGCGCCAAGCCGGCCACGAAAATCGCCAGCGCCGACGCGCCCCAAATTCCCCTGGTGCCGCCGCAAGTCGCCTTCATGGAGATTCCCGACATCGTCGTGAACATCCAGACTGCGGATGGATCGACCGCCTATCTGAAACTTTCCGTCTCCCTCGAATTGCAGACTGCCAGCGAAAAGGCGGGGCTCGCGGTCTTGATGCCGCGCGTCGTGGACCAGTTCCAAAGCTATCTGCGCGAATTGCGCGTCGACGATCTGCGCGGCAGCGCCGGCGTCATGCGCATCAAGGAAGAGCTGCTGCGGCGCGTGAACGTGGCCGCGGCGCCTTACAATGTGCGCGACGTGCTGCTCAAGGAAATGATCGTTCAATAACGGATCCCAAATGGCCGACGAGAACACCGAAACCCTGGACCCAAATGCGACCGCCGCGCCGGAAGGCGCCGACGTCGCCACGACGGAAACGGCGCCGACCGCCAACGCGAGCAGCGAGCGCATCCTCAATCAGGATGAGATCGACAGCCTGCTCGGCTTCGACGTCAGCGACGATACGCTGCAGGACAAATCCGGCGTCCGCGCCATCGTCAATTCCGCGCTGGTGTCCTACGAGCGTCTGCCGATGCTGGAGATCGTCTTCGACCGCCTGGTGCGGCTGATGACGACGAGCTTGCGCAACTTCACCTCCGACAATGTGGAAGTCAGTCTCGACAACATCACCTCCATCCGCTTCGGCGATTATCTGAATTCGATCCCGCTGCCCGCGATCCTTGCCGTGTTCCGCGCGCAGGAGCTGGACAATTACGGGCTCTTCACCGTCGATTCCAA
>DASXFK010000004.1:0-18377 GCA_036489635.1 Rhizomicrobium sp.
CCAGATCGTAGCGCGGGAAATTGAAATTGTCCGGATCGCCGCCGAAGAACGCGGTTTGCCCTTCCACCGCGAACACCAGCCGCACGTCGGAATATTTGCGATAGGTGTAGAGCTTGTACTGGCCGCCCTGATAGAGCGTGACCACCTGGCAGTGGAAATCCGCCTCGCGCCCGGCGCAGGCTTTCTTCTCGATGGCGGCAATGGCGGCATCGCGGCCCTTCACGAAATCCTGCCCGCTCTTGCCCGCCGTGCCGGCGTTCACTTGCGCCGTGACATCGGAAATCTGCGTCAGCACTTCGGCGTTCATGCCGGGGCAGAGCTTTTCATCTTCGCGCTTGGCGGCCATGAAGCCGTCCTTGATGTAGTCCTCCTTGGCCGTGGACAGATCCTGCGCGCAGCCGCGCACGCAATGATGGTTGGTGAGGATCAAGCCGTTGGGGCTGACGATGGACGCCGAGCATCCGGTGGACAGCCGCACCGCCGCGCCGCGCACATGATCGAGCCATGCCTGGTCGACATGGGTGCCATATTCCGCGTTGACCTTCGTCGCCGGGAAATTGTCGAACGTCCACATGCCTTCGTCGGCATGCGCGCCGGCCGCGAGCAACGCGGTGGTGGCAGCCGCACCGAGCGCCGCGATCAAGAATTTCATGGAAGGTCCCTCGTTTGAAATTGAGCGGGCCGTGCCGGCCGCTATTGACTTTTATGACCGGCGCGCACGGTTCACCCAACGCATCGGCAGGTCAAGGGGGCGGCTAGTTCAAATTGCGAATAGGTCGATGGCGTGGTAATACCAGTTCAGCCGGAGGTATTACTTATGAACACGACGGTCACCAGCAAAGGCCAGGTCACGATCCCCAAAAGGGCACGAGATGCCATGGGCATCAAACCCGGCAGCAAAGTAGACGTCGAAGTGAGACCCGGCGTGGGGGTGGTGATAAAACTCGCCGGCAAGCCCCCCAAAACAGATATGAGACGCCGCATCGAAAAGGTGCGCGGGACGCTGAAGCTCGGCATGTCGACCGATGACTATATCAAGCTGCTTCGCGGCGACTAAGTGATTCTCATCGATACAAATGTGATCGTCGATATTGTTGGGGCCGATCCCAATTGGGCGGCCTGGTCGAGCTCTGCTCTCGACCACGTTGCAGCGCAGGATCAGGTTGCGATCAACGATATTGTGTATGCCGAACTGTCTGCCGGTTACCGAGATGCGGCTGCGCTGGACAATGCACTTGAGATCTTGCGGCTGCCGGTGATCCGCGTCCCACGCGGCGCGCTGTTTCTCGCTGGGCAAGCGTTCAGGCGATATCGCCGAGCCACGGGTACGAGGCTGAATGTACTCCCGGATTTCTTCATCGGCGCCCACGCCGCTATTGAAGGCGCAACTTTGCTCACGCGCGATCCGAAGCGCATCCGCAACTACTTCCCGACTGTCACGCTGGTGTCGCCGTGATTTGCTTGACCCCCCGCGCCCGCGGCCCTAAGAGGCGCGCGACAAAGGCCAGCGCCGTGAGTTTCCGACAATGAACATGCGTACCGCCGAACTGCCGCGTTTCGCGAGTATCTCCGATATCGTCGGCAAGACGAATCCGGGGCAGCCGCTTTATGTGATCCATCCGGAGAAGTTCGCCGTGGCGGCGAAGCGCTTTATCGATTCGTTTCCCGGCGACACGCTTTATGCGCTGAAGGCCAATCCGCATCCGCATATCCTGGATCAGGTGTGGGCGAGCGGCATTCGCCATTTCGACACCGCATCGCTGCCCGAGATCGAGCTGGTGAAGGGCCGCTTTGCGGACGCCGTGTGCCATTTCATGGCGCCGGTACGCGCCGCGGGCACTGCCAGGATCGCCTTCGAGAAATATGGCGTGACCGATTACGTCGTCGATTGCGATTACGAGCTCGACAAACTGCTCGCCGAAACCAAGAACCCGAAGAAGCTGCGCATCTTCGTGCGCATCGCCACGCCGCTGGGCGGTGCGCTGCTGGAGCTTTCCAGCAAGTTCGGCACGACGACCGACGATGCCGCGCGGCTCCTCGGCCGCGTCAAGGACGCGGGCGCAGCGCCTTGCATCACCTTCCATGTCGGTTCGCAATGCCTGTCGCCGTTCTCCTATGCGCAAGCGGTGGAGATGGCGCGGCGCACGGCGCAGACAGCGAATGTCGAAATCGCGGCGCTCGATGTCGGCGGCGGCTTTCCCGGCCCCTACAACAACAACGATGTGCCGCCCTATCACTGGTATTTCGACACCATCAAGGAAGCCACCGCCACGTTCGGGCGCAAGATTCCGCTGCTTTGCGAGCCGGGGCGCGCACTGATCGCCGAAGGCATGTCGCTGATCACGCAAGTGATCCTGCGCAAGGGCGAGTCGCTTTACATCAACGACGGCGTCTATGGCAGCTTCGACGAGCTGACGCTTCCCGGTTGGAACGCCGATTATGTGCATCGCGTCTATACCCGCGACGCCAAAGGCCAGGTGACGGAGAAGCCGGCCGGGCATCACGCGTTTCGCATCTATGGCCCGACTTGCGACACGCTGGACGTGCTGCCGCGCCCGCTGGCCCTGCCCGACGACATCGCGCCCGGCGACTTCATCGTGTTCGAAAGCATCGGCGCCTATTCGGTGGCTGTGCGCACCAATTTCAACGGCTTCTTCCCGGACAACTGGGCGATCGCGGGAAATTAAGGGTGAGTAGAGAATAGGGAGTAGGGAATAGCAAAAAAGCTTTTTCTGGCTACTCACTACTCACTATTCCCTACTCACCGTCCTCCTTTGCCAAAACATTAACAATTGCGCGCTACCGTCGGGCGCATGTCCGATGCCCGCGCGCGCCTCAACAGCCTGGTCGAACTGGCGACACAGAACGCGCCCGAGAAGCGCCGCGAACTGGCCGTCGAACTTTGCGATCTGCTGCTGGATTGGCCTTCGAACTACCCCGCCTGGATCCGCGAGCCTTTCGAGGCGCTGCTGGAAAAGACCGTTCACCTCATCGACCGCGACACGCGCCACGCGCTGATCGCACGCATTGCACACGCGCCGGGCGTGACGCGCGAATTCCTCAATGAATTCTTCTTCGACGCTTCGCCCGAATTGCGCGGCGAGATCCTGGCGCGCAACGGCGATTGCGAAAGCCGCAGCCTGCCGGGGATCGAGGAAAGCGCGCTGGTGGACGCGGCGCGCCGCACGGACGATTTCACCGATAGCTTCGCAAGCCATTTCGGCGTGGCCCGCGAAATCGCCGCGCGCATCGTCAGCGACGCTTCGGCGCAATCGCTGGCCTTGGCGAGCAAGGGCGCGCATCTTTCCCGCGCGACATTCTCCGCGCTGGTGCTTCTGGTTTGCCCCGGCAAGCCCAGCGACATCGAAACCCGTCTGGCGGCCTTCGACACCGTCGACGTCGGCACCGCCGCCGCCATGCTCACCTACTGGCGCGGCCGCGCGGGGCATGCGCGGGCGGAAGCAGCTTGAACCCAAAATTGTCATCCCCGGCGAGGACCGCATGCAACGCATGCGATCCGAGGGAAGGGGACACAGGGGCCGTCTACTCGCTCTTTCCGATAAGCTTATCCAGGCGCGGTTCCAGCCCTTGATCTGCTTCTCGCGCGCGATCGCGACGTTAACGTCTTCGTGCATCTCGTACCAGACGAGGATGTGCACGCCATATGTTTTCGTAAATCCTTCGACGATTCCTTCTTTGTGCTCCCACGCACGGCGGATCACGTCATTCGTTACGCCGGTGTAAAGCGTGCCGTTGCGCTGACTTGCCAGGATGTAGACGAAATATAGCCCCGTCACCTGGGTCCCCTTCCCTCGCGCGAGCGTAACACGCTCGCACTCGCCGGGGATGACAATGTGTTTTAGGCTTGTACGTCCGAACGTTCTCGCGTCTTGGCAAACGCTATCTTCGGGAATTTCTCGCTGACATAGCCCAATTCCCAGTTGCTCTTGGCGAGGAACACAGGGGCGTTGTCGCGGTCGGTGGCCATCTGGTTGCGGTAGGCGGCGATGAGCTTCTCGATGTCCGCTTCGTCACCGGAAACCCAGCGCGCGGTGTCGTAAGGCGACGGCTCCAGATCGGCGTCGAGATCGTATTCGTTGCGCAGGCGCGACTTCAGAACGTCGAGCTGCAGGTTGCCGACGACGCCCACCACCCAGTTGGCGCCGAGCATGGGCTTGAAGACCTGCGTCACGCCTTCTTCGGCGAGGCTCTCCAGCGCGCGCGTCAGATGCTTCTGCTTCATCGGATCGGCGAGGCGCACGCGGCGCAAAATCTCCGGCGCGAAGTTCGGGATGCCGGTGAACACGACGTTGCCTGACTCCGACAAGGTATCGCCGACGCGCAGCACACCGTGGTTGGGAATGCCGATGATGTCGCCCGGCCATGCTTCATCCACGGTCTCGCGCTGCTGCGCGAAGAACAGGATGGGATTGTGGACGCTGAGCGATTTGCCAGTGCCCGATTGCTTCATCTTCATGCCGCGGCGGAATTTGCCCGACGCCAGACGCAGGAATGCCACGCGGTCGCGATGGTTCGGGTCCATGTTCGCCTGCACCTTGAACACAAAGCCGGTGACTTCGCTGTCCGCCGGATGAATGGCGCCGGATTTGCTCGCCTGCGTGCGCGGCGGCGGCGCGTGTTCGGCGAGCGCGCCGATCAGATCGCGCACGCCGAAATTCTTCAGCGCCGAGCCGAAATAAACCGGCGACAGGTGGCCTTCGCGATAACTCGCCAGATCGAAGCGCGACAAGCCGGCCTCGGCGAGTTCCGCGTCTTCGTCGAGCTTGGCTTTTTCTTCCGGCGTCAGATGCGCGGCGATGGCGTTGCCGCCGATGCGCGTGTTCTCTTTGGAGAAGATCGTGAATTCCTCGGAGTAGAGATCGAAGGTGCCGCGGAAATTCAGTCCCATGCCAACGGGCCAGGTCATCGGCGCGACGTCGAGCTGAAGCTGGTCTGAAATTTCGTCCAGCAGCTCGAAGGGATCGCGCGCTTCGCGGTCCATCTTGTTGATGAAGGTCATGATCGGGATGTCGCGCAGCCGGCACACTTCGAACAGCTTGCGCGTCTGCGCTTCGATGCCCTTGGCCGCGTCGATCACCATCACCGCGCTGTCGGCGGCGGTGAGCGTGCGATAGGTGTCTTCGGAGAAATCTTCGTGGCCCGGCGTATCGAGCAGATTGAAGATGGCGTCGCCATATTCGAACGTCATCACCGCGCTGGTGACGGAGATGCCACGTTCCTGCTCGATCTTCATCCAGTCCGAACGCGCGCGCCTGGCCTCGCCGCGCGCCTTCACCGCACCGGCCGCGCGAATGGCGCCGCCCATGAGCAGCAGATGCTCGGTCAGCGTGGTCTTGCCCGCGTCCGGATGCGAGATGATCGCAAACGTCCGGCGGCGGGCGGATTCCGTGGCAAGCTCGCTCATAAGGCGGCGGGAGGTAGCAGGCAGTCCCGCTCGCGGCAAGTCTGCTATATTGGCGCCAAACCGGGAGTCGCAATGCGCCGCTTTGTCGTTTGCGTTCTGGCCGCATCCTGCGCCGCGCTGCCGGCATTCGCCGCGCGCCGTCACGCCGCGCCCGCCGATTGCAGCCTGCGCGCGATTCCCAATGCGCCTGCCCAAGGCCGCGTCGGCGGCAAGGATTTCCAGCTCGGCGGCGCCACGCTGCTACAGACAAGCGCGAGCGCGAACGGCGCGAACTATGACAATTATCTGCTGACCCTGGCGACGCCCGATGGCGCCGGCAGCACCATGACCATCGTGGTGACCGTCTCGGTGCCGCAAGGCCAGACGCTGGACGGCAAGACCTTCCGCCGCGCGCTCGGCAAAGACATCGCGCAGCAGCCGCAGGCCGGCCCCGGCCAGGCGCAAATTCCCGACTGGGGCATCGACTATGCCTCGCCGCTGGTCGATCTGGACAGCGTGTCGAGCGTGGCGTCGATCAAGCTGGAATTCGGCGCCCGCAGCGGCACGACGCTGCCCGCGAAAATCTACTTCTGCGCGCCGGACGCCAAGAGCAACGTCTTCTACGGCAAATTCACCGTGGGCGCAGGCGGGTGAGGCAGCTCGTCGTGCCCCGCTTTTTTTGGCCGTCGAACGATGGACCCGTGAACGCACTCATCGACCATCCGGCGCATCGCAAACGATTTCTGTGTCCGTAATGTAGTCGGCGGCGAAGGTGGCCAAACCTCAATGTGTCATGTCATGGTGCTGGTTCAGATTTCATAGGCACAAACAGCGGCTCACACGATCGGTTCATCGACGAAGCTGCGGCCTTCGCGGTCCTCGATCTCGACGATCCACAGATCGGGATCGAACTTGATCTGCTTGTCGAAGAATTTCCGCGCGTCGTCTTCGCTGGCGGCATCGCCCAGCGGTTTCACCCAAACAAGCTCGCCTTCGCTCCCGCGCCGGGCCTGATCGAGCACCAGCGAGGTGCCATCGAGCCGCGCGATCTTCAGCATCACCGCGCCGGCTTCCTCCGCGCCTTTGCGCGCGACATAGCCCGCCGCGCCCGCCACCTGCGCACGGCGGATCAGCGCGCGAACGAATATGCCGGCCTTGAGTCGCGGGATCATCAGGGCTCCAGAAAGCGCATGCGGAAGCGCGCGATGTACAAGACGTCGTGCCCCTGCGCGCGTAGAACCTCGACAACATTACGCGAGACGCATTCGTCGGCAATCCAGCGCATCGATCAGTTGTAGAAGAATTCTTCGTGCGTGATGTAGTCGGCTGCGAATTTTTGCGCGGCAAGAATGTCTTCACGCGTAAGCCGCGGACGATCGTCGAGAATTTCCTCCTGTGGCATTCCCTCGCCGGGCTTGCGCAGGATCATGTCCACAGGGATGCGTGTTCCCCGGATTACGGGCTTTCCGAACATGATTTCGGGGTCGATCTGTATGCGTTCGTGCTTCATCCATTCACATTAGCACATAGTGAGCACATCAAAAACCGGCTAGGCCGCGCCGCGCAGGGGGAGGGCTTTGGGTTCGGGGGTCAGGCGTTCGCCGTCGGCGTTGACCGCCGCATAAGGAAGCGTCACGCGCACGGTCGTGCCCTCGCCCAAGGTGGAAGAGATCGCCGCCTCGCCGCCATGCAGCGCGGCGAAGGCTTTGACCAGCGCCAGGCCGAGCCCCGTGCCTTCCTGGCTGCGCGTGTGGGCGCTGTCGACCTGCTCGAAAGGCTTGCCGAGTTTTTCCAGGTCGGCTTGCGAAATGCCGAGCCCGGTGTCACTCACCGCGATCTCGATGCCGTTCGTGGCGCGCACCGCCGCCATGATCACCTGCCCACCGCGCGGCGTGAACTTCACGCCGTTGGTGACCAGATTGACCAGCATCTGCTTCACCGCGCGCTTGTCGGCGAAGATATGATGCGCGCCTTCACTGACGCCCATCTTGAGGGCCACGCCCTTGCGGTCGGCCTGCAGCTTGACGAAGCGCAGCGCCTGGATCACCACCTCTTCGAGGTCGAACATCTCCTCCGAAAGCGCGAACTTGCCAGCCTCGATCTTCGACATGTCGAGAATGCCGTTGATGAGCTCGAGCAGATGCCCGCCGCTCTCGTTGATGAGCTTGGCGTATTCCAGATAGCGCGGGCTGCCCACGGGGCCGAACATCTGATGCGTCATCACTTCGGAGAATCCGATGATGGCGTTGAGCGGCGTGCGCAACTCGTGGCTCATATTGGCGAGGAAGCTCGATTTGGCGCGGCTGGCGCCTTCGGCCAGGTCGCGCGCCTCGATAAGATCGCGCTCATGGGCCTTGCGCTCGGAGATATCGCGCGTCACCGCCACGATGTCGGCTGCCTCGCCATTGGCGGGCGTCGCCGGGCGGCAGCGCATCTCGGTCCATACATAAGAGCCGTCGGCGCGCTTCAGCCGTACTTCGGCCGAAGCGGCACGGCCAAAATAGCTCGCCTCCACGAAAGCCGCCTGCATCGTCTTCAGATCGTCGCGATGCACCAACGCGGAAGGCGTAACGCCCAGAAGCGAATCCGGCGGGCGCGAAAGAATATTAAGGGCGGACGGGCTGGCGAAACGGATGCGTCCGTCGCCGGAGTGGCGCGTGATGAGGTCCATCGCGTTGTCGGCAAGGAAGCGATACATCGCAGCGCCCTTGGCCGCAGCTTCGTCCGCCGCGCGCTGGCGATCCTGCGATGCAATCGCGACGAGCGCCGATTGCACCACGGCCGCCAGCACCGATGCGGTGTAGATCTCCCAGACCGGCAGATCGATGCGCGAATGCGGCAGCGCGTGCCAGGCCTGCAGCACCGCGACGATGAGAAGCGCCAGACCGGCCGCGGCGGCGGCGCGGATGACGGCCTGCTCTCCGCCGGCCAAAGCCGCTTCCGCGGGGATCAGCGCGAACCATACGATCAGCGGCGAGCCCATCCCGCCGGTCAGCGCCACCAGATAGCCGATGAGCATGGCGAAGCTCGCCAGACCCGCTGTCTCCAACGCCTCCAGCGACAGCGACGTGAACGCCAGCGCCGCCAGCACGGCAGGAATCAGCAGGCCCGCGATCGCCACCATCTCGGCGATATCGGGGCGTCCAACGAGGACGATAAAGCCCGCCGCCAGCGCCGCGCCGACGAGGGCCTTCATGCCTTGCACGGCGGCGAAGCGCCTGCGGCTGGCGCGATCTTCACGTTCTGGCAGGTTTGCTGAATCGGCCATTAACGCTCGCGCTCGCGATTCGGATGAATGATGCGCATATCCTCGGTTGCTGGCCTTAACGAAACTTGAACGCGCGGAGATTTCGTTCGTTAATTTGCAAGACTTGTGGCGAGGCTCCTTCACCGCATTTTAACGATGATGGCGCGATTCCGCCTCACTCCGCTATTGGCGCAAGGATTCTGCAAGCCCGATTCGCGACACTGTTCACATAAACATGTGGGGAATGTCGTGGGGCTTTCCAATCTCGCCGTCGATCTGACGGCAGATGCCGATACCGCGCCTGACGTACTGGCCGCGCTGGATGCGTTGCGCGTGGCCGTGACGGTGTTCGATTCGGCGCAACGGCTGACGTATTTCAACGAGCATTTCCATTACATCTTCCGCGGCCTTTCGCGCAACGATTCGCTGCTCGGCCGATCCTACGCCGATCTGGTGCGGCGCGAGATCGCGGCCGGGCAGATCGCGCAGAATTCGCTTGCCCAGGGCGAGCAGGAATTCATCGGCGCGCGCGTCGGCCAGCTGTCCAATGGCGGCTTCGCACCCCATGACGTGCTCCTCGCCGACGGCCGGGTGCTCGAATTGAAAGCTCGGCGCACGCGCGAAGGCGGTTGGATCGTGTTGTGGAGCGACGCCACGCGCGAGCGCCGCCTGCTGCACCGCCTGGAAGACGCCATCGAATTGTCGGCCGACGCGTTCGCCTTCTGGAACGGCGATGACGAGCTCGCGCTCGCAAATTCCGCTTTCGCCGAGATGCACGGCTACGCCAACGCCGAGGCCATGATCGGATTGTGCTTCGAGGAGGTGCTCGAGCACGCCATGAAGCGCGGCAAGTTCGTGATCGACGATGCGCCGCAGAACTGGGCTTCGCGCCGCATCGACGCGCATGAGGCCCCCGCCGGCGCGCTCACCGTGAAGACGGCCAGCGGCGAAGCCTTTCTGGTGCGCGAACGCGCCACGCGCGACGGCGGCTCGACCACGGTGTTCACCGACGTGACCGATCGACATCGCGTGGAATCCGCGCTCAGCGAGCAGACCCGCGCCCTGACCAAAGCCAAGCGCGCGCTCGAGAAGACCAAGAGCGCCGCGCGCCGGCAAGCAAGCTATCTGGCGGATGTGACGCGGCGGCTGAACACGGCGGAGAACGAGACCGACACCGCAAAAACCGCGCTGCTGCGCACCATGAGTCACGAATTGAAGACGCCGCTGAATGCGATCCTCGGCTTCTCCGATCTGTTGCGCGCCTCGCCCGACCGCTTCCGTCCCGAGCAGATCGGCGAATATGCCGGGCTCATTCACATGGCGGGCGGAAACCTGCTGCGCCTCATCAACCAGATCCTCGATCTCACCAAGCTGGCGGCGGGCCGCTATGTGCTGCGGCGCAAGGAAGTGGGCGTCGGCGGCGAATTGTGGAATGCGCTGCGTGCCCACAGCCAGCGCGCGGCGGACAAGAACATCGCGCTCGAGATCGAGGATTGTCCGTCCGATCTTCTGGCCGATGCCGACGAGAGCGCGCTCGCCACGATGCTGGGCCAGCTTGTCGACAATGCCGTGTCCTTCACGAAGGAGGGCGGCGCGGTGAAGCTGTCCGCCACGCGCGACGAGGGCTTTGTACGTGTGATCATCGCCGACAACGGTCCGGGCGTGGCGGCGGAAGATATGGCGCGCATCCTCGAGCCGTTCGAGCAGGTGGGACGCAGCGCCTCCGATCACGCCGATGGCGCGGGCCTTGGCCTGCCGCTGGTCAAGGCGCTCGCCGAATTGCATGGCGGACTGCTGGCGATCGAAAGCGAAGTCGGCAAAGGCCTTACGGCCACCCTGGAAATTCCCGCCGCGGCGTATTCCTAACTCCACCCAATTGGGGGGAGCGGAATTTTGCGGCGTTTACAGAAAATTTGAATCGATCACGTTTCAATTGCGAATCTGTTTTGAATCGAAACACCACGCATCCGCACACGAAACTTTTTCCCTGATTTGCGCGTTTTGGGGAATTAGGGAAATTGCATCAAACTTTACCGATTGGTTTCAGTCCAAATTTCGAGCGGCACCGATACCCTGTTTCCGCGTTGGCAATACAAGCGGGAACAAGAACATGCTTTTGCGCGCTGCATTCTGGATCGGGGTTGTCGCCCTTCTTATGCCACATGAGCCCAATCTGGGTTTCGGACGGCCGAACGCGCAGTGGTGGCCCGGCGCCGCGCTGTCGTGGATGGACACCACCATCGGAAGGCCGAAGGAAATCTGCCAGGCGGGCGACACCTGCAAGATGGTGCTGCAAAACGACGACGCTCAGACCTTGGCGCAGAATTTCGCGGCTCGCGGGATTTCCGAAGCGAGAGCCGAGATCGAACAGGCGGAGCGCGAACGCGCAGCAAACGCCGAATAGGGAGCCTGAACCGGCGGCCCTCGCCGGTTTGACAAGTCCGGTCTGATTTCGCCCTATCCTCCCCCATGGGCGATTTCAGGCCGGACGCTTTTTCGCTGGTGCCGCTGCGCCGCTTTGAAGAGTTGCGCGTGGGCGAAATCTACCGCAACCCCTCGCGCACGCTCACAGAGGCGAACTTCGCCGCGTTCCAGACGGTAAGCCTGGACAATCATCCGATCCATTACGACGACGCGTATTGCAAGCGCCTGGGCCACAAAGCGCCGCTGGCGCATGGGCTTCAGGTGCTGGCATTCACCGCGGCGGGCGCCGGATTGTTTCCGCATGTCATCGGCGAATCGCTGATCGGTTTCGTCGAGGTGAGCGCGAAATTTCTCAAAGCGGTCTATCCCGGCGACACGCTTTATCCGTCGCTGGAGATCGTCGCGCTCAAGCCGCAGAACACCACCGGACTTGTCACCATGCGCGCAACGGTGCACAACCAGAACGGGGAATTGGTGCTGGAGGGCGTACACACATATCTCTTGCGCCTGACGGCGGGCTGAAAACCGCTATCCTTTCCCTTCGGGAACCAAACCGCAGGGCCATACCTTATCACCCGGGACGAGATCTGTTTCGGGCAATCCTCGCTTTCCGGACACGCTTGCTCACGAAGGGAGATTTTTTTAATGAAGGCCATTGTAGCAATTGCTTTTGCCTTTGCGCTTGCTGGCGCGACGGCCGCCAGCGCACAAGTCGGTGTTCACGTCACCGTTCATCCCACCTATCATCACCCGGTTCATCGCACGGTGGTTCATCGCACGGTGGTTCACCGCACTGTGGTTCATCGCACCGTTTATCACCGTCCTTATGTGCGTCCGGTCATCCACCGCACGGTGGTTCACCGCACTGTGGTTCACCGCACCGTTTATCACCGTCCTTATGTGCGCCCGGTCATCCATCGCACGGTGGTTCACCGCACTGTGGTTCACCGCACCTACCATCCTGCCTACCACCCCGTCGTGAAAATTCATGTTCGTCACTGCTGGTGGAGCAATCATCACCACTATTGCCGATAGAATTCTCGCGAAGCCGCGTTCTGGCGCATGATCCTTGAATCGGATCATGCGCCAGTTTCTTTGATTGTCGCCCAATCTCGCGCCGAACCGGTGTCCACTTCGCGCTTTTTTAACCACCGGAGCTTTCGCTTACCTCCTCCGCGCGCCAGCTACGCACCTCGCCGCGATAGCGCGCCGGCGTGCGCAAGCCGTAATGCGCGGCCAATCTGTCGAGCGCGAGTTGCAGCACCACCTTGGCGGAGCGCCGTGGCCAGCCTTGCCGCGTCTCCACCGATTCCAATCCGGTGAGATAGCAGCACACGTCGAACAGCAGATCCGATAGTCCCGGTCCCACCGCGCGCATGGCGTTCGAGAAGCGCTGCTTGGCGGCGAGCACCGTGTCGCTGACATGAGGTGCGCCGCCGGCGCCGCGCGTGCCCGATGCGGCGGGCGCGCTCCAATCGGCGGCGAGGCGCGGCATCAATTGGGCGAGCGTGAAATCGCGCCTGAGCTTTTCCGCCGCCGCGAATTGCACCGCGTCGATCGCGCCATGCGCGAAGTAGCGCCCCACCGGCGACTCCGCCTCGTTGGCCGCAACCGGATGCCCGTCCGTGCCGCGGCGCGATCCGGCGATGCGATGCTGCGCGCCGAACGGATCGCCCTTGGCCTGCGCGCGCACGTACCAGCCAAGGCCGACATCGCTGAGGGCATAGCTCTCAGGACTGGTGCCGAGCGCCTTCAGCCAATCGCGGCGAAGGAATTCGCGCACCAGCGGCGCGGCGATGCGCCCGGCGTTCACCACCCCCGCGCCCGCCATCGCGAAGCTTCGGGGGCTGGTCTTTTCCAGCCGCATTTGCGGCTCCGCCAGAAGGCGGAACAGCCGGCGCCCCTCCCGGCTGACTTCGGCTTCGCAGATTGAAGAACGCACCATCCCAACCTCTCTTGTGTTTTTGTTCTTTATTTGTTCTAGTCCCCGGTATAGGGAAGCGATCCCACGCTTGTCAAGAGAGCTAGGAGGAAATTCTAACGGACGTCTAAAGGAATTTTTCGCTGGGCGCGGCGACTTTCACTTTGCGGGCGGCGCGCTTGCGGCGTTCTTCGCCCCGGAACGAATCCCTGGGCGCTGCGCGGCGGTCGGGACCGAAGAAATCGGAAGCCGCGATGAAGGGCCGGGGGGATTCGGTCGCCTGCCGCAGCTTGCGCGCGACGGTGCCGGCGCTCATGGGGCGGCACACCACGTCGGTATAGCCGCTGTCGCGCGCCAGTTCGATGTCGCGCCGGCGCGGGCTGCCGCAGATCAGGAACAGCGGCGTCATGGCGTTGAGCACGTCCGGGTCGCGGCGCATGGCAAACGCGAAGCTCTTGCCCTGGAGTTCGCCGCAGGAATCGTCGCAGAACACGGCGTTGAAGCGATTGGCCCTCAGCAAATCGAGGGCGATGTGCCCGCTTGTCGCGACTTCGATCTCCAGCACGCCGTTGATGGCGAGGACGTGGCGCATCACCTGCACCACATGCGGCTTGGCCGACACGAGCAGGATACGCAAATATCTGAAATCGGTCTGTTTGCCGATCATCGCCCATCACCCAGAGGGCTGATCCTACAAGATGCTGCCTTAATCCGCGGTTAAGTGTTTGGCCTGCGTCTGCTAAGCTCCTGCCGCTTCACGAAAAGGGTGCCCATGAACCGGCTTGCTCGCGTCTCGATATTCGGCCTCGCCGCGCTGTCGCTTTCGGCCTGTGCAATCTTCGGCGGACCGGCCGACCGCGCCCTGCGCAAGACGCCCAGCTTCCGCGAGGGTTACGCCGACGGCTGCGCCGCCGCCAACAATCCCAGCGCCAATTATCGCGAAGGCCCGAGCCGGGATGAAAGCCTGTATTCCACCGACCAGGTCTATCGCCACGGCTGGGCCAACGGCTATCAGACCTGCCGGCCTACGGGCGTGGCGCCGGGCGACACGCCTTATCAGCCGATGCAAGGCGCCACGCCAGGCTCCGTGCACTGAGCCGGACGCAGCTGCGTCACGGATTCTTCGGAATGTCCGACAGCACCAGCATATGGATGTCGCGCGTAGGCGCGTAATCGGCGGCGTCGAAACTGAACGTCGTGGCGCCGGATTTCTTCAATGGACCGTCCCAGCATAGCGACAGGATGTTCGCGGGCTTCAGCTTGTCGAGCGTCAGGTGGAAATGGCCGATCGGGCCTTTCCAGTTGTTGCCGCTCATCAGGATGTAGTCCGTCGTCTTCGCTTCCAGCGTGCCGCCATCATCGCCTTTCGCATCTTTCGGCGCGATGCGCGCGGCGATGGTCTTGAGCGCAGCAGAATCGATGCAGTAGTTCCGGTTCCAATGACGGTCATAAGGATCGCTGCTGCCGCCTTTTATGTCGCTATCGACATAGAATGTGCCGCCGGTGATCGGCTGGTAGCTGTGCTCCAGCACCACCGTCTTCCCGGCGGGGAATTTCTGCGTCCAGAAGAATTTGGTTCGGATGAGCCAGGTGGGCCGCGCTTCGCCAGAGCTGTTGTCCGCAAGACCGGCCTTGGCAAGCCCCTTGACCTGCGCAGGCGACAGCTTGTCGAAAATCTGGATATTGGTCTGGCTGATGACGTTGACGGGAACATGCAGCGCATTCAGCGTGGCGGTGACATCGCGGCCTTTGAGGTATGCGCGCTGTTCGACCTGCGGCGCGATGCGCTTGCCGTCCGCGATGACGGAGAAACCGACGAAGTTCACCGGATCGTCTGTCATCTCGCCGAGCGGTTCGACATAGTATTTGGCGGAATCGATGTCGGGCAGCGGGAACGCCACGACCGTGTCGATATCTTTCCTGGAATCGTTGGCGAACTCGAAATGGATGCGCACCTTGTCGGGCGAAACGTAGAGATCTTCTTTCGCCATGCGGATATCGGCGGATTGCGTCAGCACCACGCCGCCCGCGCCCAGCGCCGCCGAGGAATCATCCGCGAGCGCTTGCGACGCGACCAGCAAAGCCGCGCCGGCCAGCAGCGCGCCACGATAAGTATGCATGATCGATTCCCCCCGACGATATGGGATGAGCTTACCATCACCTCTCTCTTATGGGGAGGTCGCGAGCGCAGCGAGCGGCCAATTTGGCTAAAACCCCGCGTGTACGCGCAAGCCTAGGACCGACACCGGGCCGCGTTGCGGGTTGTAGGCGGGGTGGTCGAGAAACTGATAGTCCAGGCTTGTCGCCAGCCATTTGGTGAGCTGCGCGCTATAATAAGCTTCGACGATGTTCTCCGTGCCGTAGCGCGGCAATTGTCCATCGCCGATCAGAATGCCGAGGCCGCCATGCGCGAAATAATCGCGCGCGTCATGGCTCAGGCCGTTGACGACAAAGGCGGCGCCTAGCGTGTCATCGGGCCGCGCCCAGGATTTGCCTTTCAGCGACAGCCCCGCCGAAACCGTTTGGTTGATCTCGGTGAACTCATACGCTTCCTGGCTGCCCTCGTTCAGGCCGGCGCGCAGGAAGAATCCCAGATCGTCCGTCAGGCCTTGCTCGATATTGAGGGTGCCGCCGGGACGGCCGCGATAGCGCCGCACCAGCGCGGTGTTCGGCGCGGTATGCGTGGCGAGGCCGAGCGCCACCGCATCCTCATAACTTCCCATGCGGCCGCGATTGACGAAGCCCATCGCTTTCAGCTTGCCGTCGCGATCCCACAGCTTGTAGCGGGTTTCGGCTTCGGCATCGACTTCGTATTGCTTGAAGTCGGCGTCGATGTCCTTGCTGTTGGGCACCGTGGAGAGCGCGAAGAAACCGCCGCGCAACGTCCACCAGCTTTGCGTCCATTCCGCGGCGCCGCCCACGGTATAACCCCAAGCGTCGGCAGCGTAGTCGAACGCGCCCGTATCGACGATCGCCCAGTTAAGGAAATCCGCGCGCGGGTCGTGCGCATATTGGTTGGTGTCGAAAATATCGACGACAGAGAATTTGCCGAGCGTGAGGACGAGATTGTCGGCCGTCGTGGTGCCCGCGACCTGGTTCACATCGTCATCGACCTGCTGCACATCGCCGCCAAGATCGAAGGTCTGGCGGAAGAACAGCCGCTGCGTCTTCAAATACGGCGTATCCTTGCCAACCTTGTAAGCTTCGCCGCTGGGAAAGCCTGCGGCGCCGAGTGTGCCGCTCAGCCCAAAGCCCTGATCGAGTTCCGGATTCCAGTAGAGCGCGCCGCCATCCCATGTGCGCAGGCCGAGGAACAGCGTGGCATCCCACGTCTCATCGCCACGATTGCCGGGATTGAGACTATTCGGGCCGGTGTAGGACGCGCCGAAGCGCGGATGAAATTGCTCCACGAACGTCGATTGCGCGTGGAGGCTTATATATGGTGGCAGCCAACTATCCCGGGCGTCGGAAGGAGCGTCATCGGCATAAGCGGACGGCGCCGCCAGCAACGTGATTGCGAAAATGTAGCGGCGCATGAATCACCCAAAGATGCAGGAACACTAAAGCCCTCGCCCCCAGCGGGGGAGAGGGTTTGATGAGGGGGTGGTGCAATGAGTCTCCTGCTTCAGGCAATGCGCAGGTGGAGAGGCCCCTGCCCCCTTAAAGGGGGCGAGGTTGCCTCTTTTATGAATATGACTGCTCTTCCCACCACGGGAAATAGGCCGGCATGTCGGTGGAGACCTTGCCCTGGAATTTCGCCGGGCGCTTTTCGAGGAAGCTCGACACGCCCTCGCGCACGTCCGCCGATTGGCCGCGCGCATAGATGCCCTTGGAATCCACCTTATGCGCTTGCATCGGATGATCCATCGAGGCGCCGCGCCACATCATCTGGCGGATCAGCGCGAGAGAAATCGGCGCGGTGTTGTCGCGCATTTCCACCGCCAGCTTGTGCGCATGCGCCAGCAATTCATCCGCATTGACCACTTCGCTGACGAGACGCCCGCGCAAGGCTTCCTTGGCGTCGAACACGCGGCCGGTGTAGCACCATTCCAAGGCCTGCGCGATGCCGACGATCTTCGGCAGGAAGAAACTCGACGCCGCTTCCGGCACGATGCCGCGCCGGGCAAATACAAAGCCGAACCTCGCGGCTTCCGACGCGATGCGGATGTCCATCGCCAGCTGCATGGTGACGCCGATGCCCACCGCCGGCCCGTTCACCGCCGCGATCACGGGCTTCAAACATTCGAAGATCGCCAAGGTGAGCCGCCCGCCTCCATCGCGCGTGCGCTCATCCGACCAATCCACGCTATCGGCAGGCCCGGCGTTGCGTTCGGCACGCGCGGGATTCCTCGAGGCATCGAAGGTCTGCGCGCCACCCGAAAGATCGGCGCCGGCGCAAAACGCCCGCCCGGCGCCAGTGACGATGACGACGCGCACATCGTCATCCTTGTTCACATTCGTGAACACCTCGATCATCTCTCTCATCATCACCCCGGTGAAAGCGTTGAGCTTGTCGGGGCGGTGTAGCGTGAGGGTGAGGATCTGATCCTTCACCGCGACGAGGATTTGTTCGTAGGGGCCGTATTGCATGCGTGTTCCTCCAATGATCTGGAGCGAACTCTAATCGCATCCCCGACGCATACAACTATTCCGCAACGTCAATCTGAATCACTAGCCCTCTCCTCCTTCGGGAGGAGAGGCGGGTTTCCTAACTCGCCCGTGCGATGTTTTCTTCGTGGCTCACCAGCATGGCGGTGAAATCGGCGTGCATTTGATCGTCGCGGACTCTGGGGAGCATCTCGCGTAGCTTCTTCACCACCCAGCCCTGCCCGCGATTGATGAAGGCGGTGCGCGCCGAAAGATCGGGGATGGCGAGACATTTCTCATAGAACGCGCCAACCTTGGGGCTCGCCGCGCCGTCCAGATGCGCGAGCCATTTGAGCAGCATGGCGCACCAGCGCGCTTCATCCTTGTGGATGTCGCGCATGAGATCGCGCAAATGCGCATCGCGCGCTTCGGACGCGGTGCGGGCGCAGATGCGCGCGCCGGCGCGCTCGGCTTCCAGCAATTCGTTGCAGAACGCTATGAGGTCTTCGCGCGTGGCGTAACCCGCGTAATCGTCGCTCGCCTCGCTGATGTAGCAGACCGGCGATGAAAGCGTTTCGCCGGACTTCGCCGTGGCGGGGGTTTCGTTCGGCAACAGGGTTTCGGCTTCATCCAGAATGGCGCGAATGCGCTGGGCCGCCGGCACGATATCGCGGACCGCGCCCGATGCACTGCCCGCATACAGCGCCATCTTCTCGAAATCGCCGGTCATGTCCTTCAGCGGCGAGTCCGTCGAGAACAGCCAGATAGAGCGCGCGCCTTCCTTGCCGATTTCC